>JBAXDE010000007.1:0-16536 GCA_037141115.1 Methanomicrobiales archaeon
TCTCCGGCCCGAGTGCCTCCAGGTCCATCGTGAGATCGTGGCAGAAGATGAACCCGATCACCTCCCCGGATTTTTCATCCCGGGCAAGAAAACTCAACCCTTCGGTTTCACAGAACTGCACGTACGTCCGGGCAAACGGTAAAAAATCCTCCTCAATAATGTGGTGCCACCTGGTGGTGGGTTCGTCCCGGACAAAGACTTCCGTGTAGAGCAGGGCAGCGGCTTTTACCATTTCCGGATGCAGAGGAAAGCATGCGAATGGTGTTGGGTTCTTCTCTCCGGGCCGGACCTTGCGGGGTGGTTCGCAGCCAGGACATATTCCGGTTTGATCAACCATCTGTGCTAAATTCTTTGTACTGGCTCTTTGCATAGCTTTCGGGTTTTTTATCCGCTCGTTCAAATCTATCCCGGTCCATTCAGGGAACGCTTCGCTACAGTTCGCTCCATACGCCTGGAAATGCGGGGAGTCATTGCCCGGTCGATAGTTCCTGGCGCTCGCGGGAAAAACTGTTATCCGGTGAAGGGATAAAAAAAGGTTAGAAATTTGGTTCTCCGGATATTCCGGGCTTATAGCGTCCTGTCGAAACCGGTGTCTGGACAGGTGCAGGTGTCTGTGTTGGCCCGGGTGTTACAACCGGACCCGGGTTAAAGACCGGTACGTGGGTGTGATCATCACTGCCCGGCAGGGTGATGCGTTCGCCTTCGTTCTCGCCGCAGAATGTCACGATATACGATGTTAATGTATTTTCATCTTTATTCCTGCACTGGAATGTTGAGGCATCGTCATCATAGGCATAACTGTAGGATCCAATCAGGTAATCATGGAAGAACTGGGCAGTCTGCATGTCCTTGGGCCATGTCGTGGGATCACACTTGGTATTGCCGTTAATCGTGTAATCCTGTGCAGATCCCCAGGGGGGCTTACAGCAGTATTCTTTCCACCGGGGATCGAGAGGATTTGGTGGTGAGGCGGCAGAACAGGCACTCCATATTGCCATCAACGTACCATCGGATATCTTGGCAAGCCGGGCATAATTTAGTCCGGTCGATTTGAACAAGGGGAGCAGGTCAGTCTTTGTCCCGGCCACCCCGCAGTCGAATTTCGCATGTTTGGCATCCAGGGGGACCTTCTGACCCGTACCAGGTACAAGCTCGATTGACATGGGCACATTGAAGCCATCCACAATACTCACATCGTACGTGTCCTGCCCATTCTCATCAAAGTTGATCTCCCCCTTCGTTGCCGGTGGGGTGATACCTTGTCCGGCGCACTGGGTCTTCCCCTTCCCATCGGTGTAAACCCTGCAGGTCTGCCAGTCACAGTCCAGATCGTCATCACTGCCCGTGCAGCCCGTGCGTCCCCAGAATGCACCCTGCCAGTTCCTGACTACTGTTGAAGTGTGTGTTCCCGTTTTTGCATTCAGTTTGAATCCCCCGCCATCAACCAGCGGCGTTCCCTGATCGCATTTGAAGAAATTTCCCTCACCCTTTGGACCTGCACAAGCAAGGCCATCGCACTTGGTTGTCGGGTTGCAGCCAATAGCGGTTGTTCCGGTCCCGTCAAACATACAACTGCACCCGCCGTAGGTTTTGTTTTTCCCAAGGGGTTCAGGTCCGGGGGGTATTCCAATAACGGTATATTGCTCGCCCCCCTGGATCGCAACCCAGACCGGATTGGAGCAGTGGTTCTGCCACTGGATACTGTGATCCGCAGCACTGGACGGAATTATCATGCATGCTGCCAGAAGCACGATGTAAAGAACAAATATTTTTCTCATTTAAAAAACCCAATCCGTTTTGAGGTCGATTCGTGCCTTTTTTAATATTTCGGTTATTCTTTCCCGGAGGGGATAAAATGCCAAGAAAGAAATACCGAAAGGGAAAATATCAACAGATCCCATGAAAACCGCTGGTTTCTCTGCCATTCTGTTTCTTTGTGTATTCCTCTTCCTCAGCGGATGTATCCAGGTCACGATCAACCCGCTCCAGCTGCCGGGAGCATCGTCACCCGTGTGCACACTTGTCCCGGTAAATCCCGTAACTGAGGTAACGAAGGTACAGGCCGTCACCCCGGCCCTTAAAGAAGAAAATCCCGCAGTTACCAGTTACCCGTCATCGAAATTCATTGTCCCGGTTGGGGATCTAAGCCGGACCGGGCACCGGACCTTCACCTTCAATTATGCTCCTGAATCCGGCGGCTCACACGAGTACACCTTACGGGTGCCGGTCAATATGTCCGTATATTATGGCGCCCGGCAGATGAAGATCAACCTGCCGGCAAGTTCTCAGAATCCCGCTGAGATCTCTGCATACCTCAATTCCTTTGAATCAGACCCGGCAATGAATGAGCTCTACGGTAGTGTATTGAAAGATCTGCGGAATGCCCGGTACCGGGACGGGGGATATCTTTCCGATGACGAGTACCTGGAATTGATCGTTGCGTTTGTTCAGCAGATTCCCCTTGTGGAAAACCCGTCCCCAAAGCGTAAGTACCCTGTCGAGGTTATTTATGACAAGGCGGGCGATTCGGATGAGAAGAGTCTCCTCCTGGTCAACCTGCTCGCCCGTGAAGGATATGACGCCTCACTCATGGTTTTTGAAGAAGAGGGGTACGAGACAACGGGAATCCGGGTGATCGAGCAGATTCCTGATTCCTCGCTCAAAGTCTTTTCCGATGGGAAGAGGGATTATATCTTTGTCGATGCAAGCCAGCCCGCATTTATCGGGGCTGTTCCGAGAAAGCCGGTAGATTTCATGACCGTGGATGACCCGGCGATTTACCCGGTCGGGGACGGAACGAAAAGCTATGGCTCGGTCAATTATGTCTGGAAAGTGGTAGCAGACCTGCACCATATGGTCGAGCTCGGCAAGATCGATAAAACCACCGTCATCAATCCCTGGGACAAGACCGGAACCTGCTCGTGGATCAAGAACAAAAAGCTTCTCGAGAACACCACGTGCTACTGCTGTGATATGTAAAAAAACTTTTTTAATGGTTCATTTTACCCGGATATCGGTTATCTTCCGCCATAGGCTCTCACATGTTTCCAGGCTGCATGATAGGAGCCGAACCCTTTTTTGTCTTCATCATAAATACCCGGATCTTCTCTCTGGAATACTATCCGGTCCTCGCCCACGGGACAGATTTTGATACAGAGCCCGCAGGGAGAAATATACCGTTTGAGCAGTGCTTCGGATCGTGTGGCACACGCGAGCTTATCGGTGATCCCCTCCGGGTAATACGGACCCGGGATTGCGTTGACCGGGCAAACCTTTGCACACCGCATGCAGTGTATGCACAGGTCTTCTTCCATTACGGGATTTGGTTGGATCTCTGCGGTAGTGAAGATGGAGGCGAACCGGACCCGGGGCCCGAACTGCGGGGTCAGCAGCATATTATTGATGCCGAAGGTTCCCAGCCCGGCGAGATATGCGGCGTGACGATGGGAGAAGAAGGCAACGGGTCTTTCCTTGAGCCCCCCGATCGATCCGTAACCATCCCGCGGGACTGCAATCGATGGAATACCCTGTGCGGTCATCCGGTAGGTACTGGAGTCGAGCAGGGTATTGACGGTCCGGTACAATTCATGGTACCAGATAGAAGGCGCCGTCTCAATGACGGGAAGACTGACAGGAATTCCGATGACAATCACGCTTTTTACTTCCGGCCAGATTGCCTGAGGCCGGAACTCCGGGGGACCCACGGTTCGAACGGGGGTGTGTCCCAGCTTTTAGCGGATGCAAAACCAACAAGCGGGATGTCGAGTTCATCGCATTTGCTGGTAATCCGGTGCGGAATATCCATATCTGAACAATAATGGGAACTGGTAGCAATAAAAGGACACATCACAACACTCAGAAGCCTGACCCGGTTATTCTTCCGGTAGGAATTCTTTTAAATGCGTGTGCGTAAATATTTCACGAAAAATAATAGGCGAGGTGATATGTTCCATGGTGTTAGTTCCTGATCCAGTGGTGATTGTCAATCTCCTTTTGTGTTTTATCATCCTCATTCTGGGATACCTGGTGTACCGGAAACGGGAGAAGATCGATGCGCTTCTCATTGGTATTGCGTTTGGGATGTTCGGACTGTCGCATCTCGATACCCTGCTGGGCCTCAGCCTGTTTCCGGAGATTACGTTTGCCCTGCTCAGGATTGTTGGCTATATTCTCGTTGCCGTGGCACTCTGGCTGATCCTAAAAGAATATTTTTTCCGGGCTGATAGTAAACTGAAAATGTTTCTGCATTATTGGCAGGGATCGGAAGAAGGATGCTACTCCCCATCTATTGTACAAATGATCATCCGTTCCCTTCCGGCGTTCACATCCAGCTCCAGCAGCACGATCTGCTGCCATGTACCGCACATCAGGGCACCTCCGGAGATCGGTACCGTGAGCGACGGTCCCACCAGCGCCGCTTTGACGTGTGATCGCCCGTTGCCATCGCCCCATCGGGTATTATGGGCATATTCTGCGTTATCGGGAGCAAGTACGGCAAGGGCACGTTTGAGATCTTCAAGCACGCCGGGTTCGAACTCGATAGTGGTCAATGCCGCTGTCGAGTGCTGTACAAAGAGGTGGACCAGTCCTGTTTGGATCCCGCTCTCTCTGACAATCGTTTTAACGTTATCAGAGAGATCGATCACATCGCCTTCGTGTTCTGATTTCACCCGGATAGTTTTGCGAAACATGAATACATCCCAACAGATCCTCTGCGCCCCATAACAAAATCATTCCCTTTCAAACCCGGGGGATCAGGGAAATCGGGGTGGTCCGGCTCGTGCAGCCGGTGCAACCGGGGACAGACAATTGTTTAACCCCCCGCCGGCTAAGATTATTTCAGCGTGTGCAATGAACGAAATAATACCTGTGGAAGATAAAACCGGCGGTGAACTCTCACCATTTCGTCACCGGTACGCGGTTCTCTTTATCGTTCTTGCATCTGTCCTGATGGCTGTGATTGACGGCACGGTTGTCAACATCGCTCTTCCCTCAATGACCCGGTTCTTTGCCGTGGACCTTTCCGATTCCCAGTGGACGATAACCGCATATCTCATCACGATGACGAGCCTGCTCCTTGTCTTTGGAAAGGTGTCGGAACACTTCGGGCGGGCCCGGCTCTTCTTTGTCGGCATCATTGTGTTTACTGCCAGTTCTCTCGCGTGCGGACTTTCGACCGGGCTTCCTGAACTCATCCTGTTCCGGGTCATCCAGGGAGCCGGCGCAGCTATGCTCTTCTCTATATCAT
Organism: Methanomicrobiales archaeon; assembly: GCA_037141115.1. GTDB lineage: Archaea > Halobacteriota > Methanomicrobia > Methanomicrobiales > Methanospirillaceae > Methanoregula. Next base: position 5,249 of record JBAXDE010000007.1, read on the forward strand.
CGGCGCTCATCTTTGCTACCACCCCGCTAGCTGAACGCGGGCGGGCGATGGGGTATCTTGGGGCGACAGTTGCCATCGGCAGTATTGCAGGGCCCATTGTCGGAGGTTTTGCTGTTGACTCGCTGGGCTGGCAGTATATCTTCTTCATCAATATCCCCATTGGCATCCTCCTTATTCTTGCAGCGGCCGCATACCTCCGGATCGATGAGAAGCGGACGGCTTCGTTATCGCTCGACTGGTACGGATCCGCTGCAATGGTCACAATGTTTGTCTCCCTGATCCTTTCGTTGGGCAGCCTGGCAGGGACAGGGCAGATTACACTACCTGCCCTCATTTCGGGTGCAGTATTTCTCGCCGCACTTGTCCTCTTCATCCGGCACGAGCGTCAGTGCCCGGCTCCCCTGCTGGACCTGAGCGTCTTTTCGAATCGTGCATTTCTCTACCCTGTCGTTGCGGTTGTCCTGGTCTTTGTTGCCAATTTCATGATGGCCGTTGTCGGACCATTCTATTTTGAAGGTGTACTGGGGTATCGCCCTTCGCAGGTGGGGCTTGTGTTTTTAGTAACTCCTGCAATCATGGTGGTGGTAGCTCCCATCGCCGGGTCGCTCTATGATCGTCACCCTGAACGGAATTATGCTGCACTGGGGATGGTTATCACTACGATCGCTTTCCTTCTCTTCGCGTACTGCGCCCTGACCCAGATGATATCCGGTATCCTTACCGCTTTCGTGCTCTTTGGTATCGGTGTCGGACTCTTCCAGTCCCCCAACAACACGGCGATCATGAGTGTACTCCCCAAAGAACAGCTCTCTACTGCTTCGAGCGTGATTGCTACGAGCAGGAATCTGGGCATGGCCCTCGGGGTTTCTCTGGGCAGTATTCTTCTCTCGTTCCAGCTTCTTGCTGCAGGATATGGCGGGGATGTCATTACAGCGGACCCGGCTCTTCTGGCTGTATCGATCAGCCGGATTATGCTTGTATCTGCATGCCTCAGCGTGATCGTGGTGGTCTTATCCTTGCTAAAAACAACCGCAAGCGGGAAAAAAGCCGCTTGAACACTAAACTAAACCCGGGATCCGCAGGACATCTGTTTTAATAATTGCCTGTTTATCGTCATCAGACCGTTACGATTTGATAGTAACCGGAAGGGTATGGAGCAGCACATGAATCTTGTCATCCTGAATACGAATCGTCCAGTTTCCTGGAGCCAGGCTGGCAACACCGGTAGGTGCCACATCCGAAAAACCGTAACTGCCCCCACTCTGGTAGACATAAAGTATATCTCCGGGTTGCCATGCCGACTTTTTTATGGATACCAGACTCCTGAGCGGAACTGTTCCGCCTGCGGGTGAAATTAACGAGAGGGATATGATCGATACTCCGTCACTTTGCGATGTACCGTTTAAGATAACGTTATCGCCCTGCAGATGAGAGAGGCTGATGATGTGTGCCGGTACCACATCCGTTGTGTCGAACTGGGTTGTCTGAACAGCGAAGAGTGCAGGTTTCTGGAGCATTTTTGTCATGACGCCGGTCAACAATGCGGTAATTAACACCGCGGCAATGATCACTAAAATTGCAATAAGGATAACTGCCATCGTTTCTGAGAGTGCCCGCTCTTGTTGTTCAGCCATGGCAAATTCGTACCTGTTAACCTAGCTTGTGTGCAGGGCGACAAAAAGGTATGGATATTTCCTGCGGTACGTAATGCAGAACGGAACCTGAGTATGGTGGAAAAATGGTTTTTCCTCTTTACATATCCTCGTTACATGTGCCAGATGTCAGTTACGTACTGCCGGGCCAACGCGGGTGACGAGTATTCAAGCCGGGCAACGGCCTGTCCGGTATTTTCATACATCTTTACTACGATGTGATGGTAACCCGGCGTGAGATGTACGAAACCGGTGCGTTCCTGGGAGGAATGGAGCCCGCCATTGTCCACGATCATCGCCTCATCAACCCAGAGCCATGAACCGTCGTCGGAGGTCAGATAAAACGTATAGGTATTATCTCCCGTTACCTTCAGGTACCCGTCCCACAGGACACTGAAATCTTCCTGCCGACCAACCATATCATTTGGCCAGGCTGAACCCCCCTGGTCGGTGAAATGGATCGATGGATCATTCCGTGTCCCGGCAAGATCCGTCCAGGTCTGTCCACGATAGTAAGAGGCAAAAAAATCAGGAACAAATGCACCGACTGTTATGTAATTGTCCTTTCTTGATGTGGCAGTCCCGAATGAATTGGTCGTGACGAGGGTGACGTTAAAACTCCCTCCTGTCGTGTAGGTGTGGGGTGCCGGGTTCTTTCCGGAACCGCTGTAGCCATCCCCAAAGTCCCAGGACCAGGATTGCGCATCGGTTGAGGCATCGGTGAACTGGACAACAAGCGGCGCGGTACCGGCGCGTGGCATTGCGGTGAAATCTGCCAACGGTGGTGTGCTTGGGATATGATAGAGTTTGGTCACTATCTGCCGGGCGCCAACCGATGGTGCAGAGTATTCCAGCCAGATCACGGCCTGTCCGGTATTTTCATACATCGTGACCGTTATCGGGTGGTAACCGGGCAGGAGATGAACGGTGGCCTGTTTCATTTGTGAAGAATGAAGTCCGCCGTTATCAATGATTCGGGAACCGTCAATATCCAGGTATGATCCATCATCGGAGGTGAGGTAGAACGTGTAATCGTCAGCGGTATCGATCTTGATCAAACCGTCGTATTTTACGGAGAAACTCTCTGCCTTCCCGATATAGCCAACTGGCCAGTTGCTGACATCCGTTGCCTGTCCGCTCGAAGCATCGGCAAAATGGACCCGGCTGGCAATATTTGTTACCAGCGGGGATGTCCATGACTGGGTATTGTAATATGTCCCCAGGAGCCCGGGCGAGTATTGCAGGCTTTCAGTACCGTTTCCCTGAACGGTGATCGGAATAGTGGCAACCAGCACATTTGCTTTCGCGTCGATCACTTTTACAGTCCAGATTCCCGCCTGCATGTCCTTTAATTGACCTAGGGCGAGGTTCCTGGCAATGCGGGCATCGATAGAGTCGGTCACCCAGTAGCCTCCGTCATCATGGTAGATGAAAACCAAATCTCCTGATTGCCAGGTTGTGTCGGCAATAACGGGGGAATACCCGACTGACTCGGTGGTGTTGAAGGGGGTATCAAGGGTGAATCGTACGGGTGAAATCCCCAAACCCTGTGAAGTATTGAGGTTTACCCGGTCACCCTGCATATGGAACAGAGAAAGGCTTGAATTTCCCGAACTGGTTGTGTAGGTCTCCCCCCGCAACACAACAAACGCCGATTTTTCGGAAATGCCGGCATACCCAAAAAGGACGATGTAGACTACTATTGCCGCTATCATTACAAGAAGAATGATCAGGATGACGCTTATCGCTTCAGAGATTGCATCTTCATTTTTGGGCATGCTGTACACGATTTTCCTTAAAACGGATTCGGAACCCTATAAAAAATGTTTGGATTGATGGGTATTATACGCCGTTCGTCTCCGGGCCAGGTATAACTGGTTCTCCGGCTACATCCGCATCAGGTACCGCTTCTTCTACTTCGGGCTGGACTATTGCGACACCAATAACCCGGTCTTTGTCATCCAGGCGTATGGTCCGGACACCTTTGGTTCCGCGCCCGATAATCCTGATTTCGCTGACGGGCATTCGTATGACAACCCCTTCAGCGGTCATGACGATGATCTCATCGGTATCCAGCACGGCACGCGATTCTATCACGATCGCATTGCGTTCGAGCTGCATGTTCTTGACACCCATCGTGCCCCGTCCATGCCCGCGGAAGTCATCGAATTCCGTTCTCTTGCCGAACCCGACATCGGATATCGTGAGGAGGTGGTCTTTCTCAACTAACGTGAGGGCAACTATCGTGTCCTCGCCCCGGAGTTTCATACCCCGGACACCGGATGCATTGCGCATCACCGTGCGAACGGTATCTTCATGGAACCGGAGACTGTAACCGAACCGTGTCGATAAGACGATCTCTCTGGAACCGTCGGTTGCTATGACATCGACCAACTGGTCGTTCTCCTTGAGCCTGATTGCATTGGTTCCTACCGAACGCGGGTTGGAGAATTCTGCCTGCGGGATCTTGATGACCTGTCCATACCGGGTGGCAAAGAGCATAAACCGGTCTTTCCTGAAGACCCGGATCGGGATGACTTTGGTCACGATCTCGTCTTTTAAGTTCAGGAGATTGACGATCGGTTTTCCCTTTGCAATGCGGGAACTTTCGGGGATCTGGTAGACCTTGAGCCAGTAGACCCGGCCGATGTTGGTAAAGCAGAGCAGGTAATCCTTCATCTCTGCGGCAAAGACCCGGTCCACCCCGTCGTCCTCTTTGGGGGTCATGCCCGTGACCCCGTGGCCACCCCGCCGCTGCTTGCGGTAGGTATCGATGTCCATCCGCTTGATGTAATTGGCGGTAGTCAGCGAGATTAAGACAGTCTTGTCCTCGATCAGGTCCTCGTTGGAGAGATCGCTTGTGTCGATTGCGATCTCGGTTCTCCGGGCATCGCCGAATTTGGCTGCGATCTCGACCGTTTCGCGACGGATCTCGTCCTTGATATTGGCTTCGTTCGAGAGGATGGTTTCAAGATGTAAGATCTCGGCTTCCAGTCCATTCTTCTCGTCATTGATCTTCTGCTGCTCAAGTGCTGCGAGGCGGCGGAGCTGCATCTGGAGAATCGCGTTCGCCTGCAGTTCATCGAGCCCGAACTGGAGAATAAGTGCGTTTCGTGCATTATCAACCGAATCGGATCCCCGGATGGCTGCGATGATCAGGTCGATCTTGGAAAGCGCAATAAGCAGGCCTACTAAGATATGGACTTTATCCTGTGCCTTTTTTAAGTCAAACTCCGACCTGCGCCGGATCACTTCAATACGGTGGTGGACAAATTTTTCCAGGAGGCCGTGGAGGTTGAGGATCTTAGGCTGGTTGTCGACAATTGCCAGGTTGATTGCCCAGAAACTGGTCTCGAGTGCGGTCAGTTTGTAGAGTTGATTCAGGATGACTGCCGACATCGTGCTCTTGCGGAGCTCAAATACTACCCGGATACCATCCTTGTCGGATTCATCGCGGATATCGGAAAGGCCGTCGATCCGCTTGTCCTTGACCATCTCGGCAATGTTGGTGATCCACTGGGCCTTGTTGACCTGGTACGGGAGTTCAGAGACGATGATTCGGTCACCCCGGTTGCCCCCTTCACTCTCTTCGATGACGGCAACCCCTCTGACAATCACGCGGCCCTGGCCGGTGGTGTAGATGTTCCTGACACCTTCGGTACCCATCATGATACCGCCCGTCGGGAAGTCGGGGCCGGGCATGACTTTCATGATCTCTTCAACCGGGATCTCCGGGTTGTTGAGGTAGAGTCCGACCGCTGCGCAGACTTCACGCAGGTTGTGCGGGGGCATCTTGGTTGCCATACCGACTGCAATACCATCAGTACCGTTGACCAGCAGGTTGGGAATCTTTGAGGGGAGAACGGTGGGCTCTTTCAATGACTCGTCGTAGTTCGGCTGGAACTTTACGGTATCCTTGTCAAGGTCTTCGAGAAGTGCTTCTGCGTACGGGAAGAGCCTGACTTCGGTGTACCTGCTGGCTGCGGCAGCATCGCCGTCAACCGATCCGAAGTTACCCTGACCCTGTACCAGCATGTTGCGGTACGAGAAGGGCTGTGCCATCTTTACGATGGTATCGTAGATGGATGAATCGCCGTGCGGGTGGAACTTACCCATCACTTCACCAACCACCCTCGCACTCTTCTTGGTGGGCTTGTCGCTGGTGTTACCCATCTCCCACATAGCGAAAAGTGAGCGGCGGTGGACAGGTTTGAGACCATCGCGGACATCAGGGATAGCACGCCCGATGATGACACTCATTGCATAATTGATATACGAGGTCTTCATCTCGTGGGCGATACTGATTGGCTCCGTGCGGTGGGTCTGTGGGCCGCTTGCCGGTGGTATTTCAGATGTCAAGGTTCGTCACCTCCTTTGCATGGCGCATGATGAAATTTTTCCTGGTTTCCACATCTTTTCCCATCAGCGTCTTGAACATCTCGTCTGCCTCAAGGGCATCTTCGATGGTGACCTGCTTGAAGATCCGGAACTCCGGGTCCATAGTCGTATCCCAGAGTTGCTGGGCATTCATCTCACCAAGACCCTTGTAGCGCTGGATGGAAACACCCTTGTCGCCCATGGCGGCCGAGACCGTCTGCATCTCTTCTTCCGTATACACGTACTTCTCTTCCTTTCCTTTCGAGATCCGGAAGAGAGGGGGCTGGGCGATATAGATATACCCGGCTTCGATCAGCTTGAGCATGTACCGGTAGAAGAAGGTCAGCAGGAGGGTGCGGATATGTGCACCGTCGACATCAGCATCGGTCATGATCACGATGTGGTGGTAGCGGGCCCGTTCCGCGTCGAACTTTTCACCAATACCGGTCCCGATTGCCGAGATGAGCGTCTGGATTTCAAGGTTCTTTAGGATCAGGTGTTCACCGGCTTTTTCCACGTTGAGGATCTTTCCCCGGAGGGGGAGAATGGCCTGGAACTTGCGATCCCGTCCCTGCTTGGCCGAGCCGCCTGCAGAATCTCCTTCCACAATATAGACCTCGCTCTTGGCCGGGTCGCGTTCTGAGCAGTCGGCAAGTTTGCCGGGAAGCCCGGAACTCTCGAATGTGCTCTTGCGCCGGGCTAGGTCGCGGGCATTACGTGCGGCTTCGCGGGCTTTTGCTGCCGAGAGGGCTTTTTCGATGATGATCTTAAGGACCGCCGGGTTCTCATCGAAATATTCACTCAGTGCTGCATAGACCAGCGAGTCGACTGTGCCCTTGACACTGCTGTTGCCAAGGCGCATCTTGGTCTGACCCTCGAACTGGGGGTTTGCCATCTTGATGGAGACTACGGAGGTGAGACCTTCCCGGACATCTTCACCCCGGAGGGTGATGGTCGAGTTCTCCTTGATCAGGCCGTTTCTCTTTGCCACGGTATTGATCGTCCGGGTGATGGCGCTGCGGAACCCTTCGAGATGCGTACCGCCATCCCGTGTATTGACCGAGTTGACATATGAGTAGATCTTCTCATCATAGGCCGTGGTGTACTGCATCGCCACTTCAATCTCGAGCTTGTTATCGAGATCTTTTTTGGAGATGTCAATCGGGGTTGGGTGAAGGCAATCTATCCCGTCGTTTAAGTATTTGACAAATTCGATGAGTCCGCCGGCATAACAATAGGTGGCGGTGTCTCCGGACCGTTCATCGTTGATGATGATGCTGAGACCTGCATTGAGAAATGCAAGTTCCCTCATCCGGTGGGCGAGCACATCGTAATCGAACGTGGTGGTCTCAAAGATGGTGGCATCAGGGACAAAATGGATCCTGGTCCCGTTCATCTTTGCGCCGAACAGCTCAAGGAATGCCAGGCGGCTCTCGCGTTCAGATTCGACGGGATCGATCTCCGGTGCAACAGAGAGATCCTGCTGGCCGGTTGCATGGGTGTTGACCGGCACTGCGGTCCGGGTAAAGGCTGCCGGTGCCCCGTACCATGCCTGGTACCGGGCGAGCAGCTCATTGAGTGACTCTTCCCGCGTGGAGAGCGGGGAGGTCATGATCCCTTTTGAAAAACGCATCTCGTAGATGTTACCATCACGGTAGACGAGGGCAGAAAGCCAGTTGGAGAGTGCGTTGACTACTGATACACCGACGCCATGGAGACCGCCGGAGACCTGGTAACTCTCCTTATCGAACTTGCCTCCTGCGTGGAGAACGGTCAGCACCACTTCAAGGGCACTCTTGCCGTTCTTCTCCATCCGGTCAACCGGGATACCCCGGCCGTTATCTTCCACCTGGAGCGAACCGTCTTTGTTGATGATAACAGAAATCCGGCTGCAATGCCCGGCAAGGGCCTCATCGATCGAGTTGTCCACCACTTCATAGACGAGATGGTGGAGACCCCGGGTGTCGGTACTCCCGATGTACATGGCCGGGCGTTCGCGGACCGGTGTGAGCCCTTCAAGCACCGTGATATGGGATGCGTCGTACGTGTCAGTCAAGTAAAACCTCCGTTAAAAAATGAAAAAAATAGTGTTGAAATATCACAATAAATATACGCAGTTCAATGACTTAAAGCATAGGCGTAAAAATTGGATTCATATATTTAAATGATACCCTTGTTAACGGAACTGCCCGATTTCGGCATCCTTAATCCCCAGTTCACGGTCAATGGCAACCACGAGCCGGTTGAGCGTGAGGATCACTTCTTTTGCCGCTTCCTTGTCCATGCTGCCCGGCTGGTGCCAGATCACTTTCTTGCGCAGGAGCGTGGTGAGTTCTTCAACTTCGGTTCCCTGGAACTTCTCCGGCAGCGTGAGCCCCTCGACATGATCGCCCGCTCCGTGCCATGCCTGCTCCGGGGGGAGGGCGAAATGCTCTGCGATTAGCATAATGCTGGTGATGAAACCATGCCCGAACGGGTTTGCCATGCAAAGATGATGGTGGCAGGAATTAAAAAAGATGACTTATTATGCCTTAGAAATTGCGGGTCGCGGTCAGCCAGAAGGTAACGGGGACAATGATGGCAAATATGAGACAGAAGAACAGGAATGACCATTCTACAGTACGGAGCGGCTTTTTTGCAATAAAGATATGACTGTCCTTTCCATATCCCCGGCAGAGCATGCTCGTGTATACCCGTTCGCCCTGCTCGTAGGACCGGATGAAAATTGTTCCTACAGTATAGCCAATCTGTTTCATGCGATAATGATAGGGCAGTGCTGAGTTGAACGGATCAAAACACCGGGTGGTCATGGATTCATTGATCTTCCGGTAGATGTAGCCAAAGACAAAGAGATACCGGATCATCATCCCGAAGGTCAGGGCAAACTCCGGCGGCAGTCCCATGCGTCCTGCCCCTTCGAGCATGTCATGCAGTTTTGTTGTTGATGAGAGCAGGATGATTGCTGTTACGCAGACAACAAACTTCACCAGCAGGATAACTGCGAACTCTACGGACTCTGCGTAAATATGGATCCCAAACGGCAGGTTTGCGATCACATGGAAGACCTGGTAATAGCGGTTGGTAAAGAAGATCTGGAAGATGATGATGAAAAATCCAAATGGCAGCACCATCAGGAGCCGCTTTGCATAGATCAGCCACGGTAGTCCTGCCAGTGCCCAGAGGGCAGCAAGAAAGGCAAAAAACAGTAATCCCACCGTAAAGACCGATGGGGAATACGGGATTGCGACCATGGCAATGATCACCGCAAACAAGCCGATGATCTTCACCCGGGCATCGAGCTGGTGGATGAAACTATCCCGGTACGCGGCCTTCTCAATGTAAAAGAGTTCCTCGATCATGGGATCGTGCTGTCCTGTGGTGTGCCCTTGTAGGTGGTGATCAGTGCCCGTTCAACATCTTCGTAGGTGTATGCCATGGGAACGGGAATCCCGTGAGTGTTCAAGGAACGGATCAGTTTTGGCAGTACCGGCACATCGAGCCTCACCGACCGGAGCATGTCCGGCTGTAAAAAGATCTCTTCAACACTGCCTTCAGCAACAAAGCGGCCCTTATTCATGACGTACACATAATCCGCTACTTCAGCGACCATGGATACGTCATGGGTGGAGAAGATCACGGTCATACCGTATTTCTTTGAGAGGGAGTTGATGAACTCAACGAGATCATGAACCCCTTTTGGATCGAGACCGGCAGTGGGTTCATCGAGGACAAGCACCTCGGGTTCCATAGCAATGATTCCGGCGATGGCAACCCGTTTCTTCTCGCCCCCGCTTAAGTGATGAGGGACCCGATGGGCGAGATCTTCGATACCAACGAGCCTGAGTGCTTCATGCACCCGGTGGTGGATGGTCTCTTCATCGAGGCCGAGGTTGGTGGGGCCGAATGCTACATCCTGCTCGACAGTCGGTGAAAAGATCTGGTCGTCTGCATTCTGGAAGACGATCCCGACAAACTTGCGCACCTCACGGATGTTCATTTTTGTGATGGGTTCCCCGCGGATAAGGACAGAACCGGAACTCGGCCTGAATATCCCGTTGAAGCATTTGAAGAGCGTACTTTTACCGGCACCGTTTGATCCGATGACGGCGATGCGGGCATTGCGGGGAGCTACGAAGTTGATGTTGTGCAGTGCGGTGACATTGCCGGGATAGGTATACGTGAGATCGCGGGTCTCGATGAGGTGCATGAGGAAATCCTTTTACTGGTGGGTTTTTTTCACAATAAAACCCTCTCAATTCTTCCGGGCAATAAACCGGCTGATGCCAAATCCGAGTATGAAGAGAATTATCACGCCAAAGAGGATGGCAAGTACTTCGCCGGGCTTATCAAGCCCCGGCAGGGAATAATCCGGAAGGGGTGCCTGCCACGAGAATGAGTTACCGGTTTTTTCTACTACAGTGGCTTCTGCACTAACAACTTTCGATTCATCGATATGAATCGTGGTCACATCTTTTGCTCCGTATGCTGAGAGGAATGTGCTGTCAAGCCCATCTGGATATGTCGAGGCATAATAAGGGGCAAAGATCGAGATCGCAAGTGCGATTGTGATACCGGCAACGATGAGCATATCCCTTGCCTTCCGGGCGCCGGCAGGAATTTCTCCGGAAACAATATCCGGCCGGGCATGAATGATGAGCGAGAGGGCAAATGCAGTAACTCCTCCTTCGATAATACCTATGACTGCGTGATACACACCCATGGTGATAAGGCCGAACGTAAGGGGGAGGGTTCCTGCTACTGCCAGTTCAACTGCACAGACAACTGCCGGGATAAAGAGCGAGACCCATCCGGCGATGAATGCCGCACAGAACCGGTTGCGGAACACATTATTGACTGACTGGTACGTGTAGAATCCGAAAAATCCGCCCAGTACCCCCATGTTGATGATGTTGGCACCCATTGCGGTGATGCCCCCGTCCCCAAAGAAGATTCCCTGGAGGACCAGCACAAGAGTGAGTATGAATATTGCAGCAAACGGTGAGCCGAGCACAATAGCGGCAAGGGCTGCCCCTACAACATGCCCGCTTACCCCCCCGGGAATGATGGAGATGGGTAATGCCATGTTGAGCGTCTGGATGGCAAATATTCCGGCAGCAAGTACGGCAACAAGGGGTACTTTCTCCTCGCTCATCTCGCGTTTTGCCCAGCGCAGCCATAGCGCGATGAAAATAAGGGCGATTATCCAGTATACAGCCGCTTGTGAGATCGGGAAAAAGCCATCGGGGATATGCATGGGGC
>JBAXDE010000008.1:0-15538 GCA_037141115.1 Methanomicrobiales archaeon
AAATCAATTAGACCAAGAACACTTTTATCCGTTTAGTGGCAAACTTGGGATCCAGTAATGCAGTCTTCCCGGTATTATTCCGCCCGGTAAGGATATTGATCTGCTTGGGAGTATACGTGAGTTCGCGGATTGCTCTGAAATTATGAATTGATAATTCGGTAATATGAGTCATTTTTGGAGTTTCGATTATTTTCTTTTCCTGAAGTGTCATTTGGGTCTTAAATTACAAGTATTGCTTATATGACTATAAATTCTTCCTGAATGATCATCATACAGTCTATTTTGAAAAAACTGATGAGGGGATCTTTTTCCCGCGTCACAGAACAACCACGTCCAGCCCCTCGTTCCGGAACCTACGAGCAATCATACCCCGGTGACAATCGGTCTCTCTCTCCTCAAAGCACATCAGGGCCACCTTCTCCTTCAGTGCGAGCGACCTGATGGTATCGAGCAGGTCTTCCTTTGTCCCAAGTTCCTCAGCATAACGCCGGAACAATTCAGAAAATCCTTCTTTAGTAAGATCCTGGCGCTGGGCGCTCTCAATGCCAAGTTCGGGCATGTGGAGGTACGAGATGCCCTTCTTCTCCAGAGCATTCTTGAGCGGGTTCATCGAGAATCCTGATTTTCTGCTGAACGCATTTTTCCGGACATCGATAAGCTTCCCGACATTGTTCTCCACAAGGATCGAAAGGAACTGGTCGAGATTCCGTCCCTCGTACCCGATGGTCGCTATGCCAGTTTCATGTATCGTCATCATATCCACGTATCCTGAATTTAGCAGAGATGGGTCTTAAAAGATTTTTATGCGGAGGGTGAATGTGGGGGATGTGCTGAGAGAAAAGTTCCGGTTCATACCCGCACTCAGGTCAGCGCCTCGCTCATCTCATTGAGTATAGTTGGCAGTTCATTCCCAAAGAGACTATAGGCCTTGATCCTTCCGCCCCACTGGTTGAAGGGGATCGTATCAAAATCCTCCATCTCGATGGCCGCACTCCCGGCAATGTGATCCCGGATCATCTCCAGCCACTTCACCTGCTCGGTTGAGAAACGCCGGCCCTGCCCGGCCTGCTCATCGATCCACCGGTCAAATGCACGGTTGACCGTTGAATTGAACGGCTCAAGGACCGGTGTCTCTTCTATTGCAAACCGGATGAGCGCGATGATATCCGTCAGCAGTTTCTGCGGACCGGCACCCCGCACCTTCGTCCGCTCAAGGTTCTCGTACGCACGCCAGACCTGTTCCGTGGAGAGAGAATATGGGGGCTTCTGGATTGCATCCGCCAGCTGCCGGATCTGCGCATAGGTGAAATGCCGGTGCCCGTACGGCTTGCTGTAGATGAGCTGCAAGGCATCCAGTTCATCCTTGTTCTCTTCAATGAACTTGCGGAACGTGTCCACAATGGTCCGGGACTTCAGGGCAGCCTGGGTATCCCATTCGGCAGAAATGAGATCATCAGAGCTTACCGTATCGATGACCTGCTCGTTCTTCTTGTGAATCGCGATAAGCGTGTTCCGTATCTGGGGAACCTCAAAGGGGGCACAGGCGTCCTTTGCCAGTTCATCACCGGCCATCTTCAGCTGCTCCGGAGAGGGCGCTTCAATACTGAACATGGCCTGTGCCTTCTCCGCTTGTCGGTCCCCATCCACGGCATCGAACAGCGTATTGATCATCTGCCGTAGGGATTTTCCGCCCGCAGCGGATCGTATCGTATTCCGGTCACTCTCGACCAGTTCCCGGTCAAGGCGCGAGAGCCTGCCCGCAAGGGATGTCAGGGAGTCCTCGTCCCGGACCCCAAAGGCAATGGACTGGACGAGTTTCTCAAACGAGACTCCCCGCTTGCGTTCAAGGGGTTTCGATTCGATCTTGATACTCTCGCAGACCCCGACTGCATCCACTACCACGTAATGGGTCTTTGCCGCAATATCAGGAGTAACCGCTTGCAGGTCGGTCTGCGAAATCACGCGGGTTCCCCGGCCCACCATCTGCTCGAAATAGACCTTCGACTTCACGTCCCGCATAAAGAGCAGGCACTCCAGCGGTTTGATATCAGTCCCGGTACTGATCATGTCCACGCTGACGGCAATACGCAGCTTGGGGGAGTTCCGGAAACTCTGGATCAGGTCCTCAGGTTTTTCACCCGTTGTCCGGTACGTGATCTTCTTGCAGAAATCATTCCCTTCCGCAAACACCTCGCGGCAGATATGGGTGATATCCTCCGCATGGGAATCATCCTTGGCAAAGACCAGTGTTTTTGGTACCCATGTACGATCCGGGAACAGGATCGAAAGAGAATCCTTGAACGTCCTGATTACCGTCCGGATCTGGTCAGGGGCAACCACACTCCGGTCCAGCTGTTCAGGAGAATAGGGGAGATCATCATCCAGCTGCTCCCAGCGCTGGCGCCGGGTGTTCTTGTCCCGCTTATCCACATAGAATCCCCGTTCCACAACGCTCCCGTGCTCGGTGATATTGGTCTTGATCCGGAACACATCGTAGCCGACATTCACCCCGTCAGCAACGGCACGCTCGTGGAGATATTCCATCACCAGGTTCTGGTTGAAGAACCCCAGTGTCTGCTTGGAAGGGGTTGCCGTAAGACCAATCAGGAAACCATCGAAATACTCCAGCACCTGACGCCAGAGATGGTAGATTGACCGGTGGCACTCATCGGTCACAATAAAATCGTAGGTTTCGATGGGGATACGGGGGTTATAGGTCACTTCTTTTGGTTTGCCATCAGCAGGAGCATGATCGTACAGGGAATCTTCCTCATTCTCCGGGTCGTAATCGGCCTCGCCTTTCAGCATTGAGAAGAGACGCTGGATGGTGGTGATGGTGACTTTATTGACCGGATCAATCGCGTTCGATGTCAGGTGCTGTACATTATATATCTCAGTAAACTTCCTTCCATCATCCGGAGTTATGTACTGCGTGAACTCCGTATTGGCCTGGCGCCCCAGGTTATTCCGGTCCACTAAGAAGAGCACCCGTTTTGCACCGTCATACCGGATCAGCCGGTAGATGAAACTCACGGCTGTGAAGGTCTTTCCGGAACCCGTTGCCATCTGGATAAGGGCTCGCGGGTGGGCATCAGCAAAGGATCGCTCAAGATTGATAATCGCTTCATTCTGGCAGTCCCGGAGACCTGTCGTAACAAGGGGCGGGAGATGATGGAGACGGGCACGAAGGGTATCCTGCTGGTGAATCCACTCGTGCAGGGTTTCGGGTTTATGGAAGGCGAAAATCCATCTTGACCGTGGGGAGGGATCCCGGAGATCCCGGAAAAGAGTCTCAATACCCGTGCTCTCGTACACAAACGGGAGCGGAAGATGGACATGGGGATAGTTTTCCGGGAAGGATTCTGCATACTTCCCGGACTGGCTGTCAACACCCCCAAGCGTAGTGCCTTCCGGTTTTGCTTCAATGACTCCGACTGCTTTCCGATCAACAAAGAGAGCATAATCCGCTTCTCCCGTGCTTAAGGGAAATTCCCGGACCGCAACACCAAGAGACAAATTTGGATCATAATCTTTCAGATCCTGCACGCACCAGCCGGCCAGCTCAAGCAGGCGGTCGATATTCTTCCGTGCTTTCTCTTCTGGTGTCAATTTAAGTCCCTTTACCTGTTCTCGGGAAATTTCGCCGGAACAAAGTCTGGTCGTTAAAATAGGGTTCTTTTAAAGGCTGATTAGTATATCGTTAAAATTTTTTAGTTTTTCCTGAATACACACACCAGTTTTCCCCAATACTGCACCATCCATTGCACTCATCTCCAGATCACCAACTCATTTTTCTATCATATCCTGCTTAAAAAATGTAGACCGGATCGCGATTTAAGTTTCGTAAGCAGAGATCGATTTCAACTTTTCAACCAGACTTCGATCTGAAATCCCCAATCGGATCCCGATTTGAAATTTCGAAGCAGACCTTGCTTAAAATTTTTCAATCAAAGCTTGATTTGAAATCCCCAATCGGATCTTGATTTGAAAATTCCGGGCAGACTTAGATTGAAAATTGTTAACCGACCCTGATTCCACCAAAGAATACAAAGAATATTTTTCCGTCGTGAAGTGATGAGAAAAAATATCCGAAGGGTGTTTTAAAAAGTTCAACCGGATCCCGATCGTAACTTTTCAGGCAGACTTTGATCGCGTTTTCCAAATCGAATCCCGATTTTAATTTCCCAACCGGATCCCGATTTGCAATTTTCAACCAGATCCTGATTAAGAAATTTCAATCAAGCTTTGATTTTAAATTCCCAACCGGATCCCGATCTGAAAATTCAAAACAGACTACGATACCATACGGGATCCCGTACTAGCGTTCAGCCACGAACCACACCCGCTCCGCCAGCTGCACCAGCCCCTCATACCCCTCCAGTACCCGGCTCCACCGCGCCGGAACCGCCCCCACCCCCCAGTAAGCTCCCGCCAGTGCACCACAACACGCCCCCACCGTATCCGCATCCCCGCCAAGGTTGATTGCCGAGAGGATCGCTCCTTCAAGGGTCCGGGCATGCATAAAACAGTGAAGAGCCGCATGCGAGCAGAGCACGCTGTCTAAAGAGGGGTCAGGCTTATGCTCATTATAACTGCCGAGCATAGCATGCACCTCCGGGTCGTGGCAGAGCGACCGGGCATGCCGGAATGCGCTTTGACGGGAAACACTCCGCACCATATCGCTCACCATCACATTCAGGAACGCAGAGCAGTGGCCGGCAACAGGATCGTAATGCGTGAGCCGCGAGCAGGTCATACTCATGGCATAGACTTCCGGAGCCGGGTAAAAGATCCCAAGCGGGAACCCCCGCATCACACTGCCGTTCGTCCGGCTGCTGCCATTGCGCTGGTGCACAAGCTTTGCGGCATGGTGCGGCACGGTCCCGGATTTGACCAGATCGAAAAATAATGTTGATGTTGGACCGTACCATTCCGGTCTTTTATTGTACCCGAAAAATAATTTTGATATAAGGTCTTTTTGGTTTAATCCTCTGCATGCTGCGAGCGATTCTGCAACAGCCATGGCCTGCAGGGTGTCGTCGGTAATCGCACCCTTTTTCCGGAAATGGCGCCCACCGGGACGCATTTCTGTCACCCACGCTTCAGATTGCAGAGATCCTTCCAAAGGCGCGCCCATCGCATCTCCAATCGCGAGCGCAACCAGTGATCCAACGTGCCGCATTGAGCCTGATATAAACATCATCAAAAAACTATATGTGTTGATCAAAAAAGACTATCTCTCTGGAGAAGGTGATAGTGTGCAAAAAGAAGAGTTACTTCATTTACATATGCTGATGATTCACATTAAGAAGTATTACGAAGGCATCACCAACGAGGAAATCCTGACCGAGCGCTATACCTCGCTGGAAATATCTCCTGTTCATATTCATAAAGATAAAAAAGCCCATAAAGATGCTCTCCTCACGCTCGGGGATGAGATCGTATCCCATATCCACGCAAAACCCTTGCCCGTGGTGAACTATTCTTCAGAACCTGCAACGCAAAAAATTGCAGCAGAACATTAAATCTTATGGATGAGGCGCTGGCATTCCGGGAGATGATCTCCCGCATCCTCACCTTACCGCCCGGTGATGATGCCATTGTTGCAGTAAAGATCGATGTCTGCAAGAAGTACCGGCTCCATGCGGTGCCGAAAAACTCTGCTCTTCTTGCGGCAGCCTTACCGGAGGAGAAGAAGGTCCTGCGGAAGATCCTCCTGGTAAAACCCACCCGCACCCTTTCGGGGGTTGCTCCTGTTGCGGTCATGACCTCGCCGGCTGCCTGCCCGCATGGCAAATGTCTCCCCTGCCCCGGGGGACCTGAACACATCTTCCAGTCTCCCCAGAGTTACACGGGCGAAGAACCGGCTGCCCTCCGGGCCCGGGAGCATAACTATGATCCGTTCATGCAGGTGCATGCCCGGCTCGAGCAGTTTGAACTTCTCGGCCACCGGGTGGACAAGGTGGAACTGATCGTCATGGGCGGGACCATGACCGCCCGCACACCCGAATATCAGGAGCAGTTTGTCTCGCGCTGCATTGAGTCGATGAACACCTACCCCGGGGGCTCTCCGGCACCCGTACCACCAGGTGTCGTTTCAGTTGAGGATGAGAACGAGCTGGCATCGGTCCGTTGTATTGCGATCACGTTCGAGACCCGGCCCGACTGGTGCAAGCGGGAGCATATCGACCGGATGCTCGGCCTGGGTGTAACGAAAGTGGAACTCGGTGTCCAGCACGTGGACAATGCGATCCTTACCTACAACCGGCGCGGGTGCACGGTCGAAGATACCATAGCAGCCAACACCCTGCTTCGTGATGCCGGGCTCAAGGTCGGGTTCCACATGATGCCCAATCTTCCCACCTCAACCTTGGAATCGGACAAAGATATGTTTGATACGATCTTTACCGATCCCCGGTTCAAGCCTGACTTCCTCAAGATCTATCCCACCCTTGTCACCCCGGGCTCCGAGATCGAGCAGCACTGGGAGCAGGGCATCTATGCCCCGTACCAGGAAGATGAACTCGTTGAGCTCATCGCCTATGCAAAATCCCAGATTCCCGAGTTCATGCGGCTCCAGCGGATCCAGCGCGACATCCCGGCCAAGCTGATCGTTGCCGGGTCCCGGCATTCCAACTTCCGTCAGCTGGCCCAGAACCGGATGAAAGCCACCGGCCGGATCTGCCGGTGCATACGGTGCCGGGAGATCGGGCGGCTCCCTTCGGTTGCAAAATCCGAGATGCGCACAAAGCAGTATGAGTGCTGTGGCGGGACCGAGCACTTCATTTCAGCGGTCTCGGATGATTCCCTGATCGGGTTTACCCGCCTCCGCTTCCCTTCGATGGTCTACCGGCCCGAACTGGAGAATGCGGCCCTGATGCGGGAGCTGCATGTCTATGGCAGCATTGTCCCGGTTGGGAGGGATGCGGATGCCGAAGAGTACCAGCACCGGAATTACGGCAGGGCACTGCTGGCGCTTGCAGAGGAGACCGCAATCGCGGCCGGCTATTCCCGCCTTGCTGTCATGAGTGGCATGGGGGTGCGCCCCTATTACCGGAGGCAGGGCTATGAGCGTGCAGGGCCATATATGGTCAAGGAACTCTCATGAACCCGGCGACAACCGCATTTGTACGGCAGCGGTTTTCTGAGTACTACAAGAAGACCATTCTTGTGGCACCCCCGTCACTGGAGCAGCGCGAATGGGGTTTTATGCTCTTCAATCCCGGGGCAACCGAGACGCGCATGCGCCGGCACGTGGGTTTTCTCGGGCGGGATGAACTCTTCGAGTATCTCAAAAATGTCGTGCCCCAGCACACCTACTATTCAACCGCGTATTACGAGAAACCGGATGCCGGGACCATGGGCGACAAAGGCTGGTGCGGGGCGGACCTGATCTTCGATCTCGATGCAGATCATATCGTGCGGGGCGCCTATGACCTGATGCTGGCCCGGGTAAAGGAAGAGACCGAGAAACTGATAGGCATGCTCCTCGATGAATTCGGTATGGATCCAAAAACCATCGAACTTGCCTTCTCCGGAGGCCGTGGATACCATGTCCATGTCCGGGATCTTGCATTTCGCAGCTGGGGGAGCGCAGAGCGCCGGGAACTGATCGATTATATCTGCGGGATCGGTATTGATCCTGCGATCATGCTGACCGGAAAGAATGCAAAAACGCCGGGCTGGCCGAACCGGTACCGGGCTGCACTTGTCGAGTACATCGGCTGGGTGGGCACGCTACCCGAGCCCGAGGCCATGGCCCACCTCACCGGCATGGAAGGAATAGGAAAAGAGTCAGCGCTCACCTTCCTGAAAAACCATGCTGAGATCCTTGCTGAGATCGAACATCATCCTTCACCCAGTATCTTAAAAACAAGTCGTGTGCTTTCTGTTGTCATCGCCCAGCAGGAAGGCGAGTTCAAAAAACGCCTGCTCGCCCGTGCCGCTCTTGCCGATGAACCGGTCACCACGGATACGAAACGGCTGATTCGCCTGCCAACCTCCCTGCATGGCGGGAGCGGGATGCGGGTGCAGCCGCTTGAGCTCCGCGATCTCCATGATTTCGACCCGCTCACGGATGCAGTTGTCTTTGGTACGCGGGATGTCAAAGTGGACTGCCGTCTGGCGCTTAAGATGCCCATGCTTGGAAGTACTTATGACCTCCAAAAAGGCATCATTACTGTACCGGAAGCAGTTGCTGTATTTCTTTGCTGCCGGGGTATGGCAGAGATTGCCTGAGGAACCTGATGAAGCTTGACGATCTGCGCAGTATCCTGCTATCAGAGCGGGAGACGGGGAGGCTGACAGCCACCGCCCCGGATATTTTTGAGCGCGGGCACGAAGAGCTGGCATCCCTCATGGCAAAGGTGTACGATCTTGATGATCCCCTTTCCGATGAAGCCCGGTCCCTGATCGAAGAGACGCTGGCTATCCGGGAGACCCTTCACGATCTCTTTGCCATCCGGTCGCGCAAGATCCTTGCCCTCACCATCATGCATGCCGAGGGGACCTATTATGATCGCGAGGAAGTCAAGCGTACCATTCCTGCCGAGCGGGAGATGTTTGACCAGATCACGGTGGCAATCGAGCAATGCCAGGGTGTTCTCCTGTATAACGCCCCTCTTATCCGGGCAAAGAAAGAACCGGTGGCTGATGAGTACGATGAGCCCGAGCCCGTTTGCGATGAGGAAGGCACACCAGCCATGCCCGTTACGGCTCCGGTCTCCATTCCTGCCCAGCACAAGGCGCACCTGCCCCATACGCACCCCTGCGTCCTTGTCCGCGCACTTGAAAATATGGAATCGTTCATGGGAGTGGATGGGAGGATTTATACTCTTTCAAAAGGAGATATAGTGACGCTTCCAGAGCGGAATGCTGCGGTCTTAAGTGAACGCAACATAGTCTTAAATATCAATCTTTGCAAATAATATTGGTATTCTATATCAAACTTATCGGTGAAAATTTTATGAAAATGCCAGCGAAATTCAACACCTATTGCCCTTTCTGCCGGAATCACCAGATTCACGAGGTTGAGAAGGTAAAGAAAGGCAAAACAACCGGCCTCCACTGGATCGACCGTCAGAAGGCACGCAGGGGAAAAGTAGGCAACATGGGTAAATTCTCCAAGGTGCCCGGCGGCGACAAGCCGACGAAGAAGATCAACGTCCGGTACCGCTGTGTCACCTGTGGAAAGGCACACCTGCGCAAGGGATACCGTGTCGCGAAGTTTGAACTTACGGAGTGAGCGATAATGGTAAGCGTAATTCGGGATAACCGGAGTAAATTCTACAAGGTAAAGTGTCCAGACTGTGAGAACGAACAGACCGTCTTTGAGAAAGCAAGCACGGTAGTCAAGTGCGTAGTCTGCGGACACGATCTTGCAACCCCCGCGGGTGGCAAGGCGAGCATCAAGGCTGAGATCGTCTCAGAGCTTAAGTGATACTACCCATGCAGGACAGAGAGTGGCCACAGGAAGCGGAACTTGTCGTAAGCACGGTAGTGAACGTCAAGGACTTCGTAGCGTTTGTATCGCTGGATGAGTATGGTGGCCGCCCGGGGCTCATCCCCATCTCTGAAATTGCAACCGGCTGGATCAAGCATATCCGTGACCATGTCCGAGAAGGACAGAAGATTGTCTGCAAGGTGCTCAATGTTGACCGGAATCGCGGTCACATTGATCTCTCCTTAAAAGATGTCAACGAGCACCAGCGCCGCGAGAAGATACGCGAATGGAAGAACGAGTCCAAGGCGCAGAAGTGGCTCGGGTTTGCGGCTGAACAATCCGGTGAAGACGCCAGAATGATTGAAGATGAGATCTTCAGTAAGTATGGTTCGTTCTATCCGGTCTTTGAAGATCTGGTTATTGAACCCGAGACAACGGTCAAGAAACTTGGTTTCTCCAAGAAGGTCTCCGATGCTCTTCTCCATGTGGCACAGGAAAATGTCAAGGTTCCCCGCGTAGAAGTTACCGGTCACCTGCACCTGACTGTTGCTACCTCTGATGGGATCTCGGTCATCAAGAAGGCACTGAAAAGTGCCGAGCCCAAGATTGCCGGCGTTGATATTGAGCTCCTGTATCTCGGTGCACCACTGTACCGGATCAAGGTGACTGCTCCGGACTATAAGAAGGCCGAGAAAGCGATCGAGAAGGCAGCCAATGCAGCGATTGCAGTCATTGAGAAAGCCGGCGGCGAAGGCAAGCTTATCAAGAAACCGAAATCCGGGAAGAGTCAATGAGTGGTCGAATCAGGCGTTGTCCGGCAGACCAGATCTATACCCTTTCTTTTACCTGTCCTGCCTGTGGCAAGCCCACCGTAGTGGCCCATCCGGCCCGTTATTCACCTGAAGACAAATACGGCACGTACCGCAGGCTGGCCCAGCATGATTGAGGATATCACGGTCAGCTATCTTGAGTGTTTCAAGGACAAGCACCCGGTTGAACCAATCCTCATTGAAGGTCTGCCCGGTATCGGCCAGGTAGGAAAGTTAGTGGCGGAGTATATGATCCATATGCTCAAGGCCGAGAAGATCGCAGAGATTCACTCGATCTATTTCCCACCCCAGGTGCTTCTCGATGAGACGGGTCTGGCCCGGCTTGCGAGAAACGAGCTCTTCCTGTATTCGTCCGAAGGCCATGATCTCATCTTTCTGGTTGGGGATCACCAGAGCACCTCGAATGAGGGGCACTATATCCTTGCCGATCATTACTGTGAGATAGCCCAGGAACTCAAGGTAAAACGCATCTACACGCTCGGCGGTTTTGGTGTCGGGCATCTCGTGAACGAGCCCCGGGTGCTGGGTGCTGTGAACCGTGCAGAACTCCGCCCGGAACTCGAAGAAGCCGGTGTCACGTTCAACCGCGATGAACCTGGCGGCGGGATCATCGGGGCTGCCGGCCTTATGCTGGGTCTCTCGGCACAGCGGGGTATCGATGCAGCCTGCCTGATGGGTGAGACGAGCGGGTATCTCGTTGACCCGATGAGTGCGGCAAATGTGCTAGGCATTCTCTCGAAACTGATCGATGTGCCTGTTGATCCCACAAAACTCAATGACCGGGCTTCCGAGATGGAGAAGGTCATCGAGGGTCTGGTCGAAGGCGAGAAGATGCAGAATAATGAAGAGCTCAGTTATATCGGGTGAATTACCGGATACTGTATGCTTTAAAAAAATAAATTCCCCTTTTTTTCAGCAGTCCAAACAAAAATGGATTATTTTTGTAAGAAGGCGATGATCTCTTCGATATCCGGCACGGAATGCACCGGGTAGACCTTCACAAAAATCACTTTCTGTTTCTCGTCAACGATCACGTTCGCCCGCTCGGAAAAACCGTTCTCATCCCGGAATAGCCCGTACTTCAGGGCTATGGCCCCATGCGGCCAGAAGTCGCAGAGAAGCGGGGTATTCTTTATTGCCAGGTTCTTTGCCCAAGCCTTTTTGCAAGGCATGGAATCGACACTGATGCCAACCGGCACGCAGTTTTTAGCGATGAGTATGTCCCGGTTCTCCTCCAGTGATTTCATCTGTGCTGCGCAGTACTCAGTCCATGCGAGCGGGTGGAATGAGAGGAGAACGCGTTTATCTGCCTGTTCATAGAGATCGAATGTCTTGTCGTTCTGGTCTTTGAGCGAGAAATTGCGTGCAATATCACCGATTTGTATCATACCAGCCTGTGTCATACGGTCACCTTATTCTGGTGTTCTTGCGTTTGGAGGGCATGAGGTTTTGTATTGGTACAAATACCCTTCCGTGGGTTGATTCCCGCTGGTAGGATCATGTGCTCCCTTCACCCTCGTGGCAGTGCAAACCTGAATGGGGGCAGGTTTGGTCTCTACAGGACACCGTCTGACCTCTACTCCCCTCTGAACATCACTGACCTTTCACCACTGTACTCCAAATCCAGCAAACTCCCCACTTGCCATCTCCGTTGTAACTGTAAGGGAATCCACGCGGATCACCCCCTCCCCTTCGGCCTTCACCATCCGGATAAACGCATCCAGCGCTGCCTGCTCACCTTCCGCAATCATCAGCACCGAACCGTCCGGCTGGTTCTTCACATACCCCGTCACGCCCGTTGCCCGTGCACAACCCGTGACAAAATATTGGTAGCCCACTCCCTGCACTTCGCCGCAGGCAATTGAAGTGATCTGTATCATTATCCAGATGAAGGCAATGCCTGGACGTAAATCTTGCTCTCCGGTTTCAGGATCGTTTTTCCCATGTACCGCTCCATTCATCTCCCCCTCGTCCAGATCGTTTACCGATATCCTGATATCGGCCGGTACAAAATATGCCAGTAGAACAATGACTGACGAATTTTCTGATATCCCGGTATTCATGGAGCAGATGGCAGAGTCGATAAAAAAGACGGCCGCAATGCTGGATAAACTTGAGACTTCTGCATTCTTTCTCCATATGCTCAAGGCAAAGCGGGTATATGTTGCCGGAGCTGGCCGCTCTGGCCTTATCGCCCGGGCGTTTGCCATGCGGCTGCTTCACCTTGGCTATGATGTATATGTTGTCGGTGAAACCGTCACCCCGGCACTGGAGCCGGGCGATACGATGGTGGTCTTCTCGGGATCCGGCGAAACAGTATCCATGGCTACCTTTTGTGCAACGGTAAAGGGACTCGGGGGCACCATCTGCCTCATCACTGCGTCTCCGGAATCGAAGATCAGCCGGATCGCTGACTGCATGGTAAACTTAGGCGATCTGACCGGTTACTATCACGGGGACCATTCATCGTTTGAGATACGGCAGATGACCGGAAAGTACCGGTCAACCACATCGGCCTTTGCTCCGCTGGGCACGCTCTTTGAGACACTCGCCCTCATCTTTTCCGATGCAGTCATCTCTGCCCTCATGGAAGCCAAGAAAGAGGATGCAAAAGAGCTCCAAGGGCGGCTCACCAATATGGAATAAGCGGCAGGGTCTTTGCCTTTTCACGCGCGGTGATAAAAAAACAAAAGATCTTTTTTTCTTGTGTCATCGTACGATATTTTATGAGATCCAGTGATCAGTAATCTGCTGATGAATACAAAACTGGTCGCTCTCATCGCAGTAGTCATCGTCATTCTTCTGGGCGGTGCGATTGTCCTGTTCAGCAGCCCGTCATCTCCCCCCTTCTGGCAGCCCGAAGGGTCAACCGCTCTCCCCGCAGTTGAAGTCCGATCCTATGAAGGAAAAGATCTCTCATCCATCAATGCATTCCGGGAAAATTCCATACGCGGTCCCCAGCATATCAACGAGACCGACTATCGCCTTACGATCACCGGGCTGACCAATCGGACAGACCTCTATACCTATCATGAAGTGCTGGAGCAGTACCCGCACTATACCAAGGTAGTCACGCTCCATTGCGTGGAAGGCTGGGATGCAACCATCCTCTGGGAAGGCATCCAGGTACGGGAACTTATCCGGGCCGCCGGGCCGGACCCATGGGCAAATACCGTTGTCTTTACTGCTCATGATGGATACACCACGTCGTTCCCGCTCGACTACCTCATGAACCGGGATATCCTCATGGCCTACCGGATGAACAACGTCACCCTTCCTGCTGAACGGGGGTATCCTTTCCAGCTGGTGGCAGAAGACAAGTGGGGGTATAAGTGGGTGAAATGGATTGAGAAGATTGAACTCACCAGTGATCCCGGTTACCATGGATACTGGGAAGAGCGGGGGTACTCCAATACCGGGGATCTCGATAAGAGTTACTCTTCACGGTGATTGCCCTGCAAGGGTTGGGATTGTCAAACCCCGCTTTTTTTTATTGTATCTCGACGGTGCCGGTGATCATTTTCCGAGTCATGGACAGGATCCATGCCCGGTTCAGGAACAGGTGCAGCAGGACAAGGAGACAGAGAGTAATTCCAGCCCAGTCATGGATATCGCTCATCAGCGCTAAGGGCAGTACGATATCTACAAGACCGGGTACCCGCATCAGTATCATGAACTTGACGACCCCGGTCACGAAACTGAACAGGAATACGATTCCCATCGCGAGATCAACGCACCATCTTACAACTTGTTTATTCATTGATGTTCACGTCTTTTGAGGATATGCGGTTTTTGGCGGGAATGGTTAAGGATATTGCTAAACAGGATGGTATCTTGTCTACCTTTCCTGTTCCGATTAGAAAATTTCTGGTTTCCCCAGTTCCATAGGTCCTCCCAGGATCCTGTTACAGGACTTCTCGAAGATTGGGAATATATCTGTTTCCCGGATTAAACCGGCTCCGTCATGAATATTATATCCCCTAAAACGCAACCATACACGTACTCATGCTCGCCAATGCTGACCTTCATATTCATTCCCCGTACTCGATCGCCGTCTCCCGCTTCATGCAGCCGGAGCAACTGCTTGCCGGGTGCAGGACAAAGGGTATACATGTGCTTGGCACGGGCGACGCACTCCAGCCGGTATGGCAGAAAGGCTGGGAACCCTATATGGAGAATGAGTCCGGTATTGTGATAGTCCCCCAGACCGAGATTGAGGACAAGAAACGCGTCCATCACCTGATCCTGGCAGAAGATCTTGCCCAGTTCAGCCAGCTGCGCGACCTGATGGCCGGGAAGTGCAAGAGTTTTGAGACGAGCGGCCGCCCCCATGTATACCTGAGCGGAGAGGAGATCGCGCAGTATGCACATGAGGTCGGGGCGATGATCGGTCCCGCCCATGCGTTCACCCCCTGGACCGCGATGTATGCATATTGTAAAAATGTGGCTGACTGCTATGGGACTGAACCCATCGATTTCCTGGAACTGGGACTTTCTGCGGACAGCTCGTATGGTGCGGCGATTGCAGAACTCGATTCTATCCCGTTCCTCACCAACTCTGATGCCCACAGTCCCTACCCGGACAAACTCGGTCGCGAGTTCAACCGGATCCGGCTCGGGCACCGGACTGCAAAGGATGTGCTGACGAGCGTGAAGAACGGCACCATCGAGATGAATGCCGGGTTCTTCCCGGAGGAGGGAAAGTACAACCGCACGGCCTGCACCCGGTGTTTCACCCAGTACTCCCTTGAAGTGGCCATAGGACATTCATGGCGGTGCCCGGCTGATGGCGGTATCATAAAAAAGGGTGTCTCCGACCGGGCAAAGGAGATGTCCGGGGGCGGTGACCAGCACCCCCGCCCGCCGTACCTTCATGTTCTCCCGCTGGGCCAGATAATCCAGACGATGGAGGGGGCATCATCGCCGAACACGAAAAAATGCAAGGCAATCTACGCCTCGTTCATCACGGCGTTTGACAACGAGATCGCAGTACTCATCGATGCCCCGGTTGCAGAGATCCGCGCGATTCACCCGAAGGTTGCGGATGCAGTTTCCGCACTCCGGAGCGGTACGGTGACCCTGCACCCGGGTGGCGGCGGGAAGTACGGGACATTCTCGCTCGGGTGAAATACCGGGAACTATCCCCGGTTTTTACTTGAAAAAAGGGAAACGGCGATATGCCGCTTGAAACCCGTTACTTTGCCTTCTCCCTGTATCCTCTCGAAAAAGTGGGGGAAGGTATAAATCCGGTCACAAATATATTATG
>JBAXDE010000009.1:0-15356 GCA_037141115.1 Methanomicrobiales archaeon
CATAAATCAATTAGACCAAGAACACTTTTATCCGTTTAGTGGCAAACTTGGGTTCAATGATTTTTTTTGCATCTTCATTTATAATAATCGTGGCTTTATCTGAGCCGGATACCTTGATCAGCTGGTCAACACGATACAGGAGATTTGTACTGTCAAGTTCGGCAAATACATCCCCCCGTATATGCTCGATACGAAGGACAATACCGGTTGTCCCGGTTCTCGGGTACCGCACTCTCATGCCCTGGACAACCTCTTCAGCTAACATAAATGAAATTGAGATTGCTGAATCTATAAATGTGTGTTCACAAGGATCCAATCCCCGGATCAGGTAATCAGTTTATGGAGCGCAGCAACAATTTCCCTTGTCGTCCTGTGGGGCTCCCCCTCCGGTTCCGGGAGATCAGATGACCCATTGAGTGCAGAAAATATCGCAGCGATCGCATCCCCATGCGAAGGGCCATAGCCCCCTTCAAGAACCAGGGCAAGAGGATGATCCGTTGCATCCTGCACCATCCGGGTAAGTACACCAAAATCCCCGGGATAGAGCAACATACCACTTTTCGGATCATCTGACAGCGCATCCTGACCTGCAGAGACAATCACGACATCCGGCCTGAACCGTTCAAGTGCGGGAACAAAAACCTGCTCAAATATGCACCGGTAATCTGCAATGGCTGAACCTGAACGCAGGGGAGCATTGATGGAGTATCCTTTACCTTTGCCCGAACCGATCTCATCTACCCAGCCGGTGTGGGGGAATATATTCCCCTGGTGAATGGAGCAATAGAGCACCCGATCATCATGGTAAAATATCTTCTGCGTACCATTCCCATGGTGGAGATCCCAGTCAATAATTGCGACACGATCAACACGGTCACGAGCTACGGATGCCGCAATTGCTGCATTATTGAAAAGACAAAAACCCATCGCCCGGTCCGACTCTGCATGATGTCCCGGTGGGCGGACAAGTGCAAAGCAATGTTCCCCGTCGATTGAACGGTTCACCGCTTCAATTGTTGCACCGGCCGCAAATGAAGCGACTTCGAACGACTCGCCGTTGACATAGGTGTTCTGGTCGATGAAATATTGTCCCCCGTGTGAAGAAAACTCCCGTATCATATTGACATGTGAACGTGTGTGGACGCGGAGGAGATCTTCTTCAGGAGCGATTTTCGGTTCAATGGACGAAATTCCATCAGGCACACCAGCACAGGCTGCATCCAGGCGGGCGTTGCTCTCCTCATGGTTTCTGATATCATGCCGGGAGAAAATATCTCCCTTAATTGCCGAACACCTGACCATAATTGCTGATCGATATTATTATTTCCGATCTTTGAAAATGGTTGGCTTTTAAAAATGGAGAAATTGGGAATTACTGGATAACGGATCCCTGCATTACCGCGGATTCCGGTACATCATATTGCTTCCCGGTGTTGACGACTTTATATTTCCCGGTAGTCTTTACCTCGTACGGATTTCCGTTCGTAGAGTAGGGCACAATGAACTCCCCGTTGATACTCTCCTGCCGGTAGATATACTCTCTGCCCGTGTTGGAAACAACAGGGACTTCGATAATACCGTCTCCCTTGATGTGCGCTCCTTTGACATATTCAAAGATTTTTACGTACTTCACATCCGGGGTTTTTGCTGAGAAGACATTGCTGGGGGACTCATGAACCAGCCGGTAGTGACGTAATGCCGGAACGGTATCCAGCGGGAGGGTTATTGCAGGGCTGAGAGCAACTGCATGATATCCTTCAGGTGCTTTGAGGTTATATTCATCAACCTTACGTTGTGCTTCGGTGGCATTCATCGCCTCTGCCGCAGTGATAACGGGCATGGAAACTTTGGTGATTTTCGGATCTGCATATTCAATATAATAGACATTGGATGCTTGCGTCATAGACCCGTCGAAATTATGGAGTCGGGAGACGGTTGTAAGATAATATTGCTGCTTGTTCAGAAGGGCTGGCTCATAACTTTCGGGATTGTTCTGTCCGGTTGTAAGCAGCGTCATCTGGTAAGGGGCAGTGGCAAGCGAGCTGTTATCCCACGTCGACATTGCCCAGAACTTTCCGGTGTCCATTTCGATATCGGTGATAATGTAACGGGTGCCAATGGAATCAAGAATATTATTTGCCTTTACTTCCGTTGTGGACATGAAATAAGCCGCGGAACCATTCGCTCCAGCTACACCCTGCTGGAATGGATTGGCATTGGGGATCCGCTTTGAGATATAGGTGATCATATGGCCATAGTCCCACCAGGACATGACACCATACGACCCTTCGGGATATTTGAATGTCTTTGGATCAAAGATAGTGTAATAATTTACTCCCGTGTCTGGGGTATTGTTCCCCATCCAGTCGAGAGATTCTCTCCAGTCAGGATTCATGTTGATCGGGCTTGCTGATGCGCTGGAATAACTGAGTGAAGCCGAGGTAAAAGCAAACATTATGCCCAATCCTGCAATGATAACGATCAACCCAACCATCAGGTAATTGGAACGTGGATGTCCCCCACCAGTTTTTGAGGGTTTCTTCGGTTTTTTTCCCTTTTGGGGGAGATCGTCTGATGATCCCTCGGGGACTTTATCATGGGAGATCCCGGATACCAGCCGGGAGATATCATCTCTTCCCGCAGACCATACAAAGCTTACACAGACGGCTGAGAGGAGAGCGACATTTATTGCAAGGTAATATTCATAACGGACATGCTGCCAGGTTGAGAACAGCATGATCAGCGACCAGACAAGCGCAAATACCTGTTCGGGGTGTTCATCCCGCAGGTTGTTGTACGCCATGACCAGGATACCTCCGGCCATCAGAATGAGACCGTAGTTATAGGTCATCCATGCAAGGGCAGGTGCCCAGCCCCGCGCTTCCTGAACCGTATCAGTGACGGCTGCCTGCCCGAAGAATGCAAAAAAATTAACAATTAACAGGTTAAAGATGGCTGGACTTATGACGAACAGTCCAAGGGCAAAACAGAGTCCACATCCAATCAGTGTGGCAGGATAGTAGTACCATTCTTTTCCTTTCAGGTAGCGGGCAATAAGATAGAGCGCCCCGGTACCAGCGATCAAACCAAAATATGCAAAGATATGGCCTATTGAATACGTGGATAGACCCATACCGGGGTCTGTAAAACCAAATAAAACAAGTCCCAGGGATGCGATGACAAACACAACGAAGTTGATGACGACAAGATACTCGCTGGTCAGGTTTTTGTGAACATCGATAACAAATTGTATTACCGTAAATATTCCCGCAATCATCGCAAAGAGGATCATTGTTGGCATCACAAAGAGACCGAGAAGGTATGCGATGCCTGCCAGTGCAGAGAAGACAACGGTTTTTTTGTAGGTCCTGATATCCTTGAGATCAATTTTCGTCTCTTTCTCTGAAAGCAGTGCATACATATAGAACAGACAGAAGAGGGTGGAAAAGAGAACTTCTGCGATATGGTGATCCATATACCCGTATAATGAACGATAGAAGAACTGCCCGGTAACGATGGCGGTAAAACCGGATGCTAACAGACCGGTCTTCCAGTCCCCGCAGGTCTTGCCCACCCAGTACATAATTGCGACAATGGCTGCTGCCATAATTGCCGGAATAACAAGACCCACTCCAATGATCTCAGGCCGTGTTGTTGCGCCGGCAATCATACAGCCGATGGCAATGATCATGGGGAAAAGGGGCCCCCAGTAGATTGGCGAACCCGAGGGGTACAGGGTCATGGGATCGAACCAGGCATATGCAAGATTATTGGCAAGCATCTGTTCAACCTGGCGCAGGTTATAGAGCGGGTCGTCGCTTCCGACCATCATCAGGATATCCGTATTCCCCATCAGGAACATGGGAATGAGACGGAGCCAGAGGGCAAAGAGCGAAAACAGGGTTACAAGGCCGATGATCAGATATGTTCGGCGATTTTTCAGATTTAAAAGTACCATAAGGCCAACCTTTCGTAGGTACAAAGTTTAAAGTTTTGATCATTAATAAATTTGGATGAAATTATCAGACGATCGACTGCAAAAGAGTCTCAAACTGGCGTGCTTTTTCTTTCCAACTGTAATTTTCGAGATTAATGGAAAATGATGCCGGGTTATTCATCAGGTTCTTGATCTCTGCGATATACTCTTCCTGCGTCCGGTAGACAGACAAATTAGGTCCCCCTATGCGGGTGACATCAGGAATTGGTCGCATCAGGATCGGTTTTCCACAGGCTGAATATTCAAAAAATTTATTGGGGAGTGCTATATCTCCCCATTGGGGTGGTGAGAGAGGGATTGTGCAGACATCCATACACGCGAGATATGCCGGGAGTTCCGGATAGGTTTTGGTCCCGGTAAAGATCACATGATCTGAAACATTGAGATCCTCAACAAGTTTCCTGAGTTCAATTTCGTAATTGGTGAAGAGGGAACCTCCCACCACCAGCAATTTTGTGGAAGGATTATATCTGATCAATTCCGGAAGAGCCTTGATCATCTCATCAATGGCATACCAGCGTTCGATACTCCCGCAGAACCCTATGATGAAATCATCTGCCTGAAAACCGAGTTCTTTTCGTTTATCGCTCCCATCCATGGGTTTGAAAATATCGGTATCCACACCATTTGTGATGAGATCTGCCGAAAAACCATGTCCTTTTAGTTTTTCAACAAGAGACGGTGAAACCGTGGTAATTTTATCACTGTGAAGCAGGTTTCTTTTCGTTATTGCCCAGACACTTCTTCGGACCGTTTCCTGCATAACCCGGTTATTAAAATATGCAGCCGCTGAATCCGGGAACCAGTCTTTGAGATCAAATACTACCGGGACATGGTATTTTTTTGCTGCATGAATGACCGCTGTGCCGGCAAGTACATGGGCACCAACCACCACTTCAATTCCCTGTTCCCGGATAATTTTATCGAAGATATGGAAATGATACGGGGTATTGAAGGTATAATGTAGAAAAGGACTGGTAAAGGGGAACTGGGTTGCCTCTTCTACGATGAGACGGGTCGGGCGTTCCATCCCCCGGCTGACATGGAAGTGGGCCACGTGAACCTCGTGATCGCGGGCCAGTTCTTCGAATATGTAATGATGCCGTGAGGGTATGGGATGGTGAATATAGTCCTGGGTAGATACAAGAAGAATTTTCATAAAACACACGTCAGTTCATTTCAGAGAGATGGGTGGCTAAAGAAATGGTTACTTTGAGCCCGGGATTAACGGCTTTGGCAGTTCCCTGATTTTTGCGGGTGCGCCAATCGCCATCATATGATCGGGTACGTCACGGGTCACAATAGAGCCGGCGGCAACGAGTGCACCTACACCAATTGTTACACCCGGTAATAAGGTCGCGTTTGCACCGATTGCCGCGCTATCCATGATATGAGGACCATCAAGCCCGCCAATCCCGCTTGGGGGATACCGGTCGTTTGTGAATATTGCATTTGGCCCGATAAAAACATGATTCCCTATCCTTGTATTGGTCGGAATATACACCCGGCTCTGGAGACTGACATCATTTCCAATGGTAGTATGACCATCTATCACTGTTGCTGTTCCAATTGAAACGCGATCCCCGATCCGCGTCCCTTCGCGGATCACCACGTTATGACCGGTCTGAAAGAAATCTCCTGTGATCACATCACAATAGAGGATGGTGCCTGAACGTACCACCGAGTTTTTCCCAATGGTTGTCCCCACAAAACCGGTTTTTTGCAGATTGTCCCTTGAAGGAAAACCAAGGGTAACCGGTTCGAATATCTGTGCATCCGGGCCAAGATGATTAATGCCATATTCAATCATTCAACAGTCACACTCTTTGCAAGATTTCTGGGTTTGTCAACATCCCGTCCCAAGGCAACCGCAGTGTAATACGCGAGAAGCTGGAGCACCACCAGGCTGGTGAGCACCTGGACAAACGTGTTTGATATTGGAATAGGAATAAAAATATCGACGATATCAGGAAGTTCACTATCCCCTTCACTTCCCACTGCAATCACGGGAGCCCCACGTGCCTTCATCTCCTTTATGTTCGAGATCATTACCCCATAGGTATCCCCGGGGGGGCAAAGTGCAATGACGGGTGTTTCCGGAGAGAGCAGGGCAAACGGGCCATGTTTGAGTTCTCCGGCTGCATATCCCTCCGCATGGATATACGAGATCTCCTTCATCTTGAGTGCCCCTTCCAGGGCAACTGGATAGAATGGTCCACGACCCACGTAAAAGATGTCTTTTGCACCCGTACAGAGAGATACTGCAAGGGAAAGATCAATGAGCAGAGTCTCCTCTATTGCCTGATGGGCATGCACGAGCATGTCATTGCACTTCCTGCCGGAGATATTGTTGACGATCTGCATCAGCACAGCGAGCTGAGCAATAAATGATTTTGTTGCAGCTACGCTGATCTCAGGTCCCGCACGCATGAAAATTGTTGCATCGGCAAGACGACTCACACTACTTCCTAAAATATTGGTGATCGCAAGGGTCCGGCAATTGTGTGCTTTTGCCTGTTTGAGTGCAGTGAGGGTATCAGCGGTCTCACCGGACTGGGTGATACCAATGACAAGCCCTTCAACCGGAGGGGGATAATATTTGAATTCAGATGCAAATTCAAGCCGGACGGGTACTCTACAGGATCCTTCAAGGAGATACTTGAAGATGAGACCCGTATTATATGAAGAACCACAGGCAACAACAGTGACAGATGTGGGGGAATGGAGAAAATCCGGAAGGGTTTCCGAATTTACCGCACGGACGGTATTATAGAATGCCTGCGGTTGTTCGTAGATCTCTTTGAGCATAAAATGGGCAAACCCGCCTTTTTTTACATCCTCAAGTGACCAGTCAATAAGTTCCAGGGGGCGTGAAACCGGGTTTCCCTGATTGTATATCGCCACTTCACTCCCGCTGATAGTGGCAATATCACCATCTTCAAGGAAAATGGCCCGTTCAGTGTGTTCAAGGATCGGAGTCATATCGGACGCAGCAAATATCTCACCGTCTCCAATGCCAATCACAAGCGGACTTGCTTTTCTTGCAACGATCATCCGTTCTTCATTATTCGTAATGATAAGCAGGGCATAAGATCCTTCGAGTTTCGGGACTACGGCCTGGACGGCCTGAAGGAGATCTTTTTTCTTTGTATATTCCTCTTCAATGAGGTGGACGATAACTTCGGTATCAGTTTCTGAACGAAACGTATGTCCACGGGCTTTAAGTTCTCTTTTCAATTCCGCATAATTTTCAATGATCCCGTTATGGACCAGGGCGATTGTTCCTGAACAGTCCATGTGGGGATGAGCATTGACATCATTCGGAATACCGTGGGTTGCCCATCGTGTATGACCGATACCGATCTTTCCTTTTAACTGGAGAGCGGATTGGTCATTTTCAGAGATTCTTCCCTTGTGTTTGTCAAAGGTAAGACCCATTCCGATCGTTGCCACACCGAAAGAGTCATACCCCCGGTATTCGAGTTTTTTCAGCCCTTCAACGATCAGAGGTGCAGCCTCTCTCCTGCCGACATACCCGACAATTCCGCACACGCTAAATCACCGTAGAACCGTCCGGAATGATCCGGGAGATTACAGACTCATTTCCCTCGATCTTTGAATTATTTCCAACAACCCCATTCTGGAATCTTGTAAAAGGACCGCTTATCACATTATCCCCAAGAATTACGCCGAACTCTGAACGGATCGGGCCTCCATCCAACTCTAACAGGCCGCGTGATTTATTGCAGGAGGTATGATCTGCAAGAGTGCAACGCTCTCCGATAACGGCATCGACAATCCGTGAGTGCGATCCTATCGAAGTATCATCCATCACAAGAATATTCCCGATCATGGTGAACGGTTCAATGCTGACACGCGAACCGATACTGGTGTTGGGCATGATGCAGCAGTTTGGCCCGATTGTACAATCTTCACCAATGATGACAGGTCCGGTTATCACCGTATTCGGTCCAATCGTCGTACCATTCCCAATACTGACCGCCCCCTGGATTATGGTCTGCCGGCTCACCGTCCCCTTACGTCCCGGAGTAAGATCACTTAACCTGCGCCGGTTCATCTTGAGGAGATCCCATGCAAATATTGCATTCTCCCAGTCATCAGCGGGGAGTCCCCGAAATGGCACACCATTCTGAATCATGGCAGAAATTGAATCGGTCATATTGTTTCCCACAATATGGGAAAAAAAGTCTTTGGTCAGCGAGTAAATACCTGTACTTACCATGAAGCTGGGCGCATGAGCAGGTTTTTCTATAATCGATGAAATATACCCGTCTTTCAGCAGCACAACACCAAAATTCGAAGGATTTGTGTGTTCTTTAACAAGAATAGCATTGGGAATTCCTATGATCCTGGCAAGAGAGCGAGGATCAATATAATTATCCCCGGGGAGAAGGAGAAAATCCCCGTGAATTTTTGATTCTGCACACTGGAGGGCATGTGCAGTACCGAGCTGTTTTTCCTGAACAACCACTTCTATAGGCAAATCAAGCTGGTTTAAGAACCGGGTTACCTGTTCTTTACGGTACCCGACAACAACAACAATATCACGAATCCCATTCTTAACCAGGGCATCAATGACATATTCGATGATGGGGTGGTTTGCTACCGGAATCATTGCCTTTGGCCGGTTCTTTGTCAATGGACGGACCCTTACTCCCTCTCCAGCTGCTAAAATTACTGCCTGCATGCTGACTTCCTACCTAATCACTGCATTATCTCCAATACATCCTTCTACACATGAATTGGGAGCGAATTGGGCGTTACTCCCGATCATCGTACCTACATTGATAGAGCAGTTTATCCCGAATTGCACATTCTCCCCAATAACCGCACCGAACTTCTTGCGCCGTGTATCTTTTCCACACACCCTGATATCGGCATGATCAAGGCGCAGGTTTGCAACTTTGGTGCCCGCCCCAAAATTACATCCACCTGCAATTACCGAGTCCCCGATATAATTAAAGTGGGGAATTTTAGTCCCGCTCATAATAATCGAATTTTTCAGTTCAGAACAATGCCCGATATGACAATCGTCGCCAATACACGTTGATCCACGAATGTATGCATGAGGGCCGATTCGGCAGTTTTTACCAATGACACAAGGGCCTTCGATATATGTGCCGGACTTCACAATACTCCCTTCACCGACAATTACAGATCCGTGTATCGATACCCCCTCTTCTATCGTGCCGGTATTTTGTGATACAATGGATTTCATCAGTCTGGCATTTGCTTCAAGCATGTCCCAGGGGTACCCGACATCCATCCAGCAGGACAAGGGGAATGCAGATAACCGGTTTTCCGCAATATATCCCATAAGTGCGTCGGTGAGTTCCAGTTCTCCCCGGGTGGATGATTTCACCTGATCCAAGTAATTAAAAATATCAGCCGGGAAAAGATATGCGCCTGCATTGATTGTATTAGATTTTGGATTTGGTGATTTTTCTTCGAGTGAAATGACATAGCCATTGTCAACCATTACAACCCCAAAATCACCAGGATGATCTGTTGTACTCGTGCTCATGCAAGGTGCATTTTGCCTGCAGAGACCCGCAATATCCGCTTTTTTGAGGATCATATCCCCGTTCATGACAAGGAACGGACCTGTAATGAAATCCCGCGCTGACTTTACTGCGTCGGCAGTTCCGTGCTGGTGCCGCTGGGGGGCGTAGTGGATATGAATTCCCCATTCAGATCCATCACCAAAATACTTCCGGATCTCCCGTTCCCCATACCCGACAACAAAAATAAAATCGGTAATACCTGCATCACGAGCTGCAAGGACGAGATGCTCCATCATAGGGCGGTTAGCCAGCGGGAGCATTACTTTCGGGCGTTTGCCCGTGAGAGGACGCATCCTCTTCCCTTCTCCTGCAGCGAGCACGACACATTCCATACGTTAAGCTCCACTTACAACATTTAAGCAGTTTTCCCCTGCGCGATCCGGGCACGTCCAATTGAAAGCATCTCCTTTGCTTTCTGAAGTGATTTTCCTTCAGCGGTGATACGGATCTTAGGTTCGGTACCACTCGCCCGGATAAGATACCAGCCATCCTCATCGGCTACCCGGATCCCATCTGTCGGGCTTAATGCTCCAAGTGATGTGATAATTTCACGTGCATCTTTACACGCGAATGACTCTCTGAGTATCGGGTAGCTGGGCATTGCATCAAGTTTGGATGCAACATCCCATTCGGATGCGATCTCGCAGAAGAGTGCAGCAGCGTACGGGCCATCGGGACAGAGTGAGATCTTGGGGAAGATCCATGCACCGGAGGGTTCACCCCCGAAATCTCCCCATTTCAGAAGTTCTTCCGATACATAGGAGTCCCCGGCCGGAGTGCGCCGGACCTCAGCAATACACTCGATAATCATCGAGGCATCGCTTGTTGTGACAA
Source organism: Methanomicrobiales archaeon (assembly GCA_037141115.1). Classification (GTDB taxonomy): domain Archaea; phylum Halobacteriota; class Methanomicrobia; order Methanomicrobiales; family Methanospirillaceae; genus Methanoregula. The sequence continues at coordinate 10,417 of JBAXDE010000009.1, forward strand.
CCTTTTTTGCATCGAGATAGTCAGTAAAGAGCATCAGCAGGTGATCTCCATCAATATATCTCCCCCGGTTATCAAATGCCATCATCCGGTCAGCATCTCCGTCATGAACAACTGCGCAGGACGATTCGGTTTTCTTAACCATCTCCCCGAGGTAGCCAAGATGTTCTTTGAGCGGCTCAGAAGGTCGGGCAAAATGGCCGGATGTGTCGCAATTGATACACGTTGTTTTTGCACCGGCATCTGCAAGAAGTGAGGGCGTAAGTGTGCACCCGGCACCATTACCGCAGTCAATGATAACGGACAGATCCGGCTTGATGGTTATCAGATCGAGAATTGCTTTTTTGTGGGGGGTGATGGCATCAAATGTCTGCACCGTCCCCTGGTGTTGCCAGTCTGCCCACTGCGGTGCTTTCAGGAGTGTCTCCATGTCTGCCTGCTGTGCCAGGGTGAATGATGAGCCATCGGGATTGAACAGTTTCAGGCCATTGTATTCCTCCGGGTTATGGGACGCGGTGATCATACAGCCGGTTTTTGCAGTGCGGGTATTGAATGCCACAGACGGTGTCGGGACAATGCCGGCAACACGGGCAATTCCGCCACTTCCCATGATACCGGACACAACCAGATGCGCAAGCAGGGGACTTGTGGTACGGGTGTCCATACCAACAATACAATCTGAAGACTGGGTGGCCAGTACAGGTCCTACTTTTAATGCGGTTTCAACCAGCGTCTGGTCAAATTTTCTGCGTATCCCCGATGACCCAAAAAGCATAAGAAATTATTGGGATGCTGGTAACAAGAGTTTTGCCCTTCCCGGATTTACTCATGTGTCACGTTTCCCTTCGCGGGCAGAGATTTTACACACTTGTTCCATAGGGACACCAGTTTTCGATCTGCTGAAGACAGGAAACACCGGCAGTTGAAGACCCGAGACAGATAATCCGTTTCTTACTTCTGAATTCTGCAATCAGATCTCCCACACGAGTATCAATCAGGCCCTCGGCATTGATAATAATCAGATCAGCATTTTTTGGGTCTGTAACAATTTCGGTTCGAGACGCATTTTCGATGGCGGGTATACTTCCCATGCACAGCACTCGCTTCCCCTCTATTTCCCTCCCGAGTTCTGTCATACAGTCGACATGTTTCGAACCCGGACAGGCATGCAGCACACGTGAGAGACAGATAATCCGTTTCTTACTTCTGAATTCTGCAATCAGATCTCCCACACGAGTATCAATCAGGCCCTCGGCATTGATAATAATCAGATCAGCATTTTTTGGGTCTGTAACAATTTCGGTTCGAGACGCATTTTCGATGGCGGGTATACTTCCCATGCACAGCACTCGCTTCCCCTCTATTTCCCTCCCGAGTTCTGTCATACAGTCGACATGTTTCGAACCCGGACAGGCATGCAGCACACGTGAGAGACAGAAAAAACCTGTTGCCACATTGATCATTGCACATGCGGCACTTCGTACTGCCGTGGTATCAAGAGGTGCTCCGAACATGAACGAGATTTTTGTCTGTGCCCGGATCGGATCACTGGTAACAAATTCTGCACTCCGCCCCCCAAATGATGCGGTCATGCATGCACCCCGGTCGAACTGGCAGTTCACAACATCCGGATTCACATCAAGAAGTACACCTACCTCTTCGCACCCGCTGTGTTCAAGGATCGTTTCGAGTTTGTTGACCGAGTCAATGAGAATATCCATAATAATACCTTTATAATTCAGATCTTCTTGAGAACCACACGTGCCGGGGACCCATCTAGCCCCTCCAGACGCAGGGGAAGGGCGATCATATCGTAATCCCCTTCAGGTACTGCTGACAGATCAAGAAGTTCGATGATAATACAGTTTTTCCCGAGAAGTTCCCGGTGAACAGTTCCATCGCAGTGGTAGGATTCGATAGACGGTGAGTCAATCCCAATACACAGAATCCTTTTACCGGTGATGTATTTTGCCGCGTCAAATGAGAGGGAGGGATAATCCTCAATGAACTGATTACATCCAGAAAATGACGTTTTGAGCAGGAGCCGGTCAATATTATCTGTCTTTCCTGTCAGGTGTTTCGCAGTTATGGTACTTCCAGCATCACTCACATCCACTACCCGACAACGGCCAATAAGATTAATGAGGGGGATTGTATCAATCGTTTCACCGTGTTTGAGGTAGTGCACCGGAGCATCGATATGGGTGCCCGTGTGGGAACTCATGTGCAGATCACTGATCAGGTAATTTCCCTCATCGCGCTGCCTGAATGACGGTTTCAGATCCCCCGGATAGACCAGTGTTTCAGCCGATAGGGGTCTGGTTACATCAAAAAAAACCATACAATCAGTTCTCCCAACCATACTTGCCGATGAGAGGTACAAACCGGACCCCCCCATGAGATTCAGAAATAATTCTGTCACCCTGTTTTTCCAGAGTCACAAGTTGCTGGATGTCACGTCCACCCACTGGAGCTACTATCCTTCCTCTTTCAGCCAACTGAACGGTAAGCGTTCGTGGAATTTCAGGAGTTGCTGCAGTTACCATGATTCCATCATAAGGAGCATTGTTCTCATATCCCTGCGTTCCATCAGCTTCAATGACTTCCACATTCTGAAGAACGAGTTTTTTTAAGTTGTTCCGGGCAAGAGTCGCAACTGCCGGTATCCGTTCCATAGTAGTCAGCTGGCGAACGAGCCGTGACAGAATGGCTGCCTGGTACCCGCTTCCCGTTCCGATCTCAAGGACTTTATCAGAGGGTTCCGGACTAAGCAGTTCTGTCATCAACGCAACGATGTATGGCTGGGAAATTGTCTGACCATTCCCGATTGGGAGTGGATTGTCATCGTAAGCAGATGGGTCATAGGGAGCAGGAACGAAGAGGTGGCGGGGGAGCTCCCGCATTGCGGCAAGCACACGGGGATTGTGGATACCCCGGGCTTCGATCTGGCGTTCCACCATCCTGTGCCGCTCTTCAACTCGTTGATAGGGAGACATATCAGCTCAATTCAGAATCCGGACTTCTCTGCCACATCAATGGAGGCATCAATCTGTTTTTGTAATGCTTCTGGCAGACCATTAATCTTTACGTCAAGGAAACCCCGGATAATAGTCGCGGTTGCCTCATCCTCATCCAGTCCCCGGGACATGAGATATTCGATCTCATCTTTCGCAAGTTTTCCAACCGCTGCTTCATGCGAAAGCTCGGTGCCTACGACAGATCCCTCGATCTCCGGAATTGCATAGATAACTCCGTCTTTCAGGATCAAGCCCTTGCATTCGAGATGTCCGCGGGTGCCGGCAGTCTTGCCATTGATATGCCCCCGTGAAATGATGGTACCGCCTTTGGTAATTGCGCGAGTGATCAGTTCAGCGCTTGCACCGACACCTTCGAGAATTGCACGGGACCCGAGATCCATGAGTGAACCGGGAGTTGCGATCACAATACTACTGAACCGGGCAACGGAGTTCGCACCTTTGAGGGTCGCGGTCGGGTACATCTGCACCTTTTTTACCGGCTGCATACAGACATAGTTGGAAAGGAATACCCCGTTCTCCTCAACAACTGAAGCACTTCTGGGGTAAACTTCGATATTTTCACTCCAGTTATGGATCATGGTGAAACTGATCTTTGCATTCTTTTTCACATAGAATTCGGAAATCCCGTAATGTGCGCCACCTTTGCCTACATGTGCACCACTCATGCAACCGGATATGATGTGAAGTTCGGCGCCTTCTTCCGCGATGATGATATTATGGACATGCTGAATCTGGTCTTTGCCCAGATACAGACAAGCCTGGATGGGGAGAATATTGCTCGATCCTTTGTGGGCAATAATCACGTATCCTTTGGGATCTTTTTGGGCTGCAACATATTTCGTTACATCATCTTTATCCGGAGAGACGATCTTCCAGTTGTAATCCTTAAGCCATGGGTATTTTTCGAATGCTTTGGCATACGAGAGGACTTCAATCCCCTCCTGCGAGCAATCCGCATGAACAATATCCTGATCCATCTGGAGGAAACTGCCGCACCGGTTCTTCATATCGAGATCAATTCCCGACTGGGTAAGTCGCTCCTGGTCAACCTTTGAGAGTTCCAGGGTGGTTATGCGTGACGGCATGCAAGACACTCCTTGTATCCACGCTGTTTGATATCCTTTAAGATTTCACGGGGATTCCCATGACAACGGATTTGGCCGTCACACATCACATGACCTTTGTCTGCGTCAAGGTAATCGAGAATATACCCGGTGTGGGTAATGACAAGACCACTTTTTTTCCTGATAGCACGGTGTTTATCTTTTTCAAGAAGGGTGCCAATCGTTGTGCCAATCAGGGAAATATTCTCCAGGTCAACCCCGCTCTCCGGCTCATCGAGCATGACAAAATCCGGATTCTGGATCATTAGCTGAAGGACCTCGCTTCGCTTAATCTCTCCCCCGGAAAAACCCTTATTGATGTCCCGTTCAAGGAATTTGTCCATATGTACAGATTTTGCCAATTCCGGAATATTTTCCTTTTTGGTCCTGGAAATGGCCGTGAGCATCTTCCCCAGTTTCAAGCCAGATATCGTTGGTGGGCGCTGGAAGAGCATACCGATCCCACGTTTTGCCCGTTCATTGGCATGCATATTCGTAACATCTTCACCATTATAGGCAATCGTCCCTTTCGTTACCGTATAGTTGGAAAAACCCATGAGGGTCATGAGAAGTGTTGTCTTTCCGGATCCATTGGGCCCAAGCAGAACATGTGTCTCTCCATCATCAATATGGAGATTTATGTCGTGCAAAACTTCTTTGTCTCCGATATTGACATGCAAGTTTTCGATCTGCAGCATAAAACAATCGTAGAGAATATGTCAATTGCTGCATTAAACGCTTTTCACCTTACTATCAACACATTGAGGTATTTCAGGTATCATTAACAGGCACAATGGTAATT
>JBAXDE010000010.1:0-15180 GCA_037141115.1 Methanomicrobiales archaeon
GTCCCGCGCAAGAGAGGGGGTACCCTGTCTTGGACACGAGGGGGGGTAGGGTACGCAGGTATCCCCCCCTCTTATTTTGGAGAGGGGGAGGGGGTCCCCCCCTGTCCTGCTGAAGAGGGGCACCCCCCACCCTGAATTTTGACGGCCCGTGAAACTACCTCTCCGTCGTGACTCCACAAGAAGCCGTGGCCGGGTACCTGCACCCGGAGGGGGGGTGGTACCCTGTCTTTCGTACGACAGGGGGGGAGGGGGACCCCCTCCCGGGTTTTGGAGAGGGGGGTCCCCTTCAAGAAACGGGATGAATAGGCAGCTTTTCAGACGAGTTCTTTGCGAAGAGTGAGTCGTAGGGGGAATGAGTACCTCTCCTATGCCTGAAGAGGGGAAAGTATAGCAAGATAAATCCAAATTTATGTGAAGTTCCTTTGGGAGAGACAGTTTTGAGACATGATTTGAATTTTTAAAAAAAAGACTTGAATAAATGGAGCCGCTGAAAAATTATTTCCTCTCTAAATGTTTGAATGCTTCGTACCCTTCTATCAGGGATTTGGTGATTGAGGGTTTGTTATTTTCAATAATAAACTCAAGAAGGTCTTGTTCAATCTCATCGAGTTCGTCATGAGCTGCCGTTCTCCCAGCCGCCTCAACAATCATTGTGATATCAGAACTGGAATAATAATTCGTCATTTCTGCGAGTTTTTCATAATTTAGGTCTTTTGAATGTGCACTTTTTACGAGTTTCATCCTGAATAATTCAATTCGGGCTTCTGCATCTGGAGGACCAACATAAATGCGTTTATCCATACGTCCTGACCGCATGATTGCAGAATCGATTAAATTAGGTTGATTCGTAGCGCCAACTACTAAAATGCCTTGTTTACTTGCATCATTCAGTTTGGATAAGAATTCGTTGATCTCTTCTTGGCGATACGATGAACTCTCACCCAGTGACTCGCGCTTGGGAACAAGAGCTTCTATTTCATCAAAGAAGAGAATCGTGGGAGCATTATTTTTCGCGTTCTGAAAAATTTCCGCGATTTTACCAGTTGTCCCATGTTGATATGTCGATCCGATGCTCGATGGCGAGAATTCCTGAAAGTTATAATCAATTTCCTCAGCAAGTTTTCTAACAATGAATGTTTTCCCACATCCGGGAGGACCATACAGGAGAATGCCATTGGGTGTAGAAACATTAAATTTCTTGAATTTTTCAGGGTTTTTCAACGGCTGGATAACATCTTTATCGAGGTTATCTTTAAGTTCCCGCATTCCCGCAACGCAGGCAAATCCCCTTGGTTCAGAATCTATTTTTTTATTATCCGGGCGTTTGAAGGTCTTTTTAACGTTGGGCTGATTACTAACCGAAGATAAATGCGTTTCATTTTGAATATTTTCATCAGGTTTGCTCTTTCTGGGGGAAATTTCCTTTTCACAATTTATCGAGGTTTTTTCAGCATCTTCAATGTCTTTTTTAATTGCGTCCAACAATTCAAGTGCATCTGCATCTTCGGGTTCGATCTCTAATGCTACTTCTAAAAGCTCCTTTGCTTCAGATAATTGGCCAAGACTGCATAATGCGACAACCTTACCATATAGCGCACTAAAACATTCGTCATCGTGTTCTAATGCCATGTCAAATGAAGAAATCGCGTCATCATATTTCTCAAGATTTGAATATGCAAGACCACAGAACGTCAAAGCAATGACTCCAGTATCATCATCTAATCCAAGTTCTAATGATTTCTCTAAATTTTTTAAACCAAGACGAAATCGTTCTTGATTGACAAGGATTACCCCTTTCTGGTAATATGCGTCAGAGTAGTCCGGGTTACAAGTTATTGCAGAATCAAACGCGCTAATTGCATTTTCGTTATCTTCCAGATTGCTGCAACATAACCCTCTATTGAACCAGAGTTCCGGGACAGAATTGTCAATACTTAGAGCTTTGTCAAAAGCATCGAGAGCTTTTTTATAATTACTTTCATTAAAAAAAAAGTTGCCAATATCCCACCATTCTTGTTGTGTTTTAGTAAAAAGCCCCATTTTATCAAACCTGTAGATACTTTGAGTAATTTGAGACTAACACTAATTTATATTTTCGAAATGTATCAAAAACAAGAGACCATTTTAAAAAATACATCTCCATTTTACCTTTCCCTTTCGGTGCAGTCCCAAACAGCTCATTCACCATCTTGACCTCGCAGAGCTCCCCACACATCGAGCAGGTCTCCGTCTCCCCGTCCCGCTCATGGATCTTCCGGGCATGCTCCCCATAGAGCGCCAGCCGGAACCGCTCATCCCAGTCCAGCTCGTGCCGGGCCTCCGCCATCTGCACCTCGCGATCTATCCGACTCCGGCTTTTTCATGCAGTTATCACACTGTAATGCATGATTTTATCTATTTTCGTGCACTTTAATGAATTAAGGATATCGTATGGCAGTAACCGATGCACTGATCACGCAGCGACACGAGATCGAGAGCAGACTCAAAGAGCGGTACATTGAGCGGGATGCAGCGATCGGGGGGAAATCGGCCAACCTGATACGGGTTATCTCAGGGCCGCGAAGGGCAGGAAAATCATTTTTTGCCATGCATATGCTGCCACAGGATGGCAGGTTCGGGTACGTGAACTTCGACGATGAACGGCTTGCAGCACGGGAAGCAGACGAGATCATCGCGGCAGTAAAAGAGGTGTTCGGTGCACCCGAAGTCCTCTTCCTTGACGAGATCCAGAACCTGCCGAACTGGGAACTCTTCGTCAACCGTCTCCAGCGGGAGGGTTATCACCTGCTCCTTACCGGCAGCAACTCCCAGCTCCTCAGTTCTGAACTTGCTACACACTTAACCGGAAGATATCTCCAGACCACGCTCTTTCCCTTCTCATTCCGGGAGGTTCTGCGCACTCGTGGCACACTCATTACAACGGCAGAGAAACAGGCAATGCTCGCCCAGTACACAAAGAACGGTGGATTTCCCGAGGTGATCCTCAAGGATCTCGAGGCAAGGGAATACCTTTCCACCCTTTTCGATGCTATCGTATACAAGGATATTGTGAAACGGTACCGCATCCGTTCAGTCCCCGCTATCGAGGATCTGGCACTGTACCTCATCTCAAATATTGCCAGCGAATATTCCTATTCCACTCTTGCAAAGGTCACCCGGAGCCGGAGTGTCCATACCGTCAAGAAATACCTGGCTTATCTTGAACAGACATTCCTTTTCTTTTCCATCCCGAGGTTCTCGTTCAAGGTCAAAGAGCAGATTACCGCAAACAGGAAGATCTACTGTATTGACAACGGATTCATCCAGGCAAAAGCCGCAAATTTCTCTGAGAATCGCGGGCGCCTCTATGAAAACCTCGTCGCTATTACCTTAAAACGGCATGAGATGAACGGCGTTCTTTCATGCTATACCTGGAAAAATGCCAAGCAGGAAGAGGTGGATTTTGTGATCCGGAGAGAGAACCGGATATCAGAGCTCATTCAGGTCTGCACGCATACCGGATCCCCGGCCACAAAAGAGCGGGAAGTCAGGGCTCTCCTCAAGGCAGGAGAGGAGCTCCAGTGCAACCGGCTCCGTATCCTGACAGAAACAGAGGACCGGACCGCAGAGGAAGAATGGTTTGGCAAAAAGGGCACTGTCATATACGAACCCATCTGGAAATGGCTTGAGAGAGATGGACTGGAGGAATGAACCGTCTTAAAAATCAGATTCACTTCAACGGTGAGCACTTAGAAAATGGGCGTATTCAATTCCGTAGTTACGGTCCCTGCTTCCCGTCCAAGTCCCTTATATTCCCCTTACTTCTTCCCTTTACCCTTAGGAGCAGTCCCGAACAGCTCATTCACCATCTTGACCGCACAGAGATCCCCGCACATCGAGCAGGTCTCTGTCTCCCCGTCCCGCTCATGGATCTTCCGGGCATGCTCCCCATAGAGCGCCAGCCGGAACTGCTCGTCCCAGTCCAGCTCGTGCCGGGCCTCCGCCATCTGCACCTCGCGCTCCATCTTCCAGCCCTCGTGCTTCCGGACGGTGTCCCCCACGTGTGCAGCAATCTTTGCCACCCGGGTCCCCTCAATGATGTCCGCGACATCCGGCAGCGCAAGGTGCTCGCTGGGCGAGACCATGCAGAGGAAGTCGGCACCATTGAGGCACGCAGTTGCCCCCCCGATCGCAGCAACCACATGGTCGTAACCGGGCGCGATATCCGTGACCAGCGGTCCGAGCAGGTACAGAGGGGCATGGTCGGTGATCTCCTTGATCATCTTCACATTGTAGCCCACCTGGTCGAGCGGCATATGGCCCGGGCCCTCAATCATCCGCTGGACTCCCTTGACCTGCGCCTGCTTTGCCAGCGTGCCGAGCGAGATATACTCAACCGACTTGGCGAGTTTCTCGGCATCCTGCAGGCAGCCGGGGCGCATCCCGTCCCCGAGGCTGATGGTTACGTCGTATTCTGCAAGGATCTCCAGGAGGTAATCGTATTCGGCATAGAGCGGGTTCTCCTCTTCCCGCTGCATCATCATTGCGCAGTGGAACGAACCGCCCCGGCTCACCACGCCCATCATCCGGGGATCGCTCTTCAGAGCCGCGAGGGCCTGCCGGTTCACGCCGCAGTGGAGCGTTAAGAAGTCCACACCCTGCTGGCAGTGCTCGCGGATGACCTTAAAGAGCAGGTCGCCATCTACATCCGCCGCATTGCCGGCCCGGCGCACCGCTTCATACACCGGCACGGTCCCCACCGTGGTATCGAGCAGGAGCATCTTCTTCCGGATCGCGACAAGGTCGCCACCGGTTGAGAGATCCATAATGGCCTCGGCACCGTTGTCGAGCGCTGCCTTTGCCTTTAGCTCCTCCATTGCAATATCGCACCGGGAGCCCGATGTCCCGATATTCACATTGATCTTAACGGTGCATCCCTGGCCGATCGCACACTGCTGGTGCTTGCGGGCGGGGTTTGCGGGGATGACAATCCTGCCAGCCGCAACCAGTCGTGCCATGCGTGCGGGATCCATACCCTCAATGCGGGCTGCCGCTGCCACTTCTTCCGGAACACCGCATGAACACCTGCGGACCAGCAAATCCATAAGAAACATCTGTTCGGAGTCCTTATTATTGTGCATGCAGGTCGAGTGGTTAACAAACGGTGATGTCTGGGCAAACTCCTATGTGGTAGGAAATATTCTGGTGGACGCCGGGGTCATGCCGATGGCGGTAGCACCCTACAAGGAGCAGATCGAGACCATCGTCCTCACCCACTGCCACTTCGACCATACAGCCCGGGTAAAGGAGATCGCGCACATGTGCAAGGCCAAGGTAGCGATCCACACGAGCGATGCCCGGGGACTTGTTGACGATGCGCAGAGCCTCTCGATGCACTTTGGCGCACGCTCACCGGGCATCCTGGCAGACATCATACTCAAAGAAGGCGATACCATCGGGGATTTCACGGTCATCCATACGCCAGGCCACACGCCGGGCTGCATCTGCCTTTTCAACGAGAAAGATCAGCTTCTCATCAGCGGTGACACGGTCTTTACCGAGGGGGCCTTCGGGCGCTATGATTTCCCGGGCGGGAGCCGGGCTCAACTCCAGCGATCGCTCGAACGCCTCGCACCACTCGATGTCGAAGGGCTCTTCCCGGGCCACGGGTCACCGGTAGAAGAGAACGGGAGACGGCATATCGCTGCTGCACTCAACCTGATCAAGAGCGGTTATGGATAAGGGAATTTACTGTCTCGTCTTCAAAAATCCCGGATGCACGGTCCGGATCGGTGCCCTCGGGGATATCCCGTTCCGGCCCGGCTGGCACTGCTATGTCGGGTCCGCGCTTGGCAGTGGTGGCCTGAAGCGTCTTGAGCGCCACATCAGCCTTGCTGCACAGCAGGACAAGCGCCCGAAATGGCACGTGGACTATCTTCATACTTCATCCTGCTTTTCTCTCGTATACGCGGTGTATGCATTCACGGACGATCCCCTGGAATGCCCGCTTGCCCGGGAGCTGGGCGATGACAGGGTTCCCGGGTTCGGGTGCAGTGACTGTTCCTGTGCATCCCACCTTTTTTACCGGCAGAACGATCCGCAGGAAGAGATCCTTGCTGCGTTCCACCAACTCGGGCTCACACCCATGACCAAAACCATCATGAACCCGGACGTAAAGGATAGCATATGAAAGTGCTGGGGATTTCAGGAAGTATGCGCAAGGATGGCAACACTGCAGCGCTGGTCAACGTCATTCTCAAACGCTGTCATAGTGCCGGGATTACTACCGAATTCGTCTCACTGGCAGGAAAGAAGATCCACCCGTGCCTGGGCTGTGAGAAATGCAAAGAGAAGAAGTGGTGCGTGATCGGGAACGATGACTGGGATGACATAGCCAGAAAGATACTCGACTGCGATGTGCTCGTTATTGGATCCCCCACGTACTACTACGATGTCTGCGGTCATGTGAAGAATTTCATCGACCGCACCTATTCCCTGTACCATGACCATAAACTGGCAGGTAGGAAGGGAGTTGCCGTGGCCATCCATGCAAACAAAGGGGCAAGCCGGACGATCCAAACACTTGAGGGCTTCCTGAGTACCCACGAGTTTTCATCCCTGGGCTCGGTCAAGGGCAACGGGTATCATGAAGGCGATGTGCTTGCCGATGAGGACGCCGTAGAAAAAGCTGAAAAGATCGCAGACAAAATCATCCGGCTGGTCAAAAAGGATCATCGCTGACGGGATCAGCCGTATTTTTTTCCCGTCATTTCTGCGATATCAATCCTGATGACACAGACACTCTCCAGCTCTTTTTCTATGAAAGAGTGGGGTTCTGCACCATATTGCTGCATAATACAGTTCAATCCTTTACGTTTCTCTTCAGGGTCCGCAATGAAGTGCGCTCTTCCCATGCAGATGACACTCCGGTAGTGCATCTCATATTTGCAGGGTTTTTCATCCCGCCGGACTCCCCTGCATTCGTCAAATTCAACGCAGCACGCCGGGTTCTTCTTCAAAAGCTCGATCTTCCGGCCTTCGTGCGCTGAATGAATATAGATCACACCCTCCCGGTAACCGAATGAGAGCGGCACGATATAGGGTCTGCCACTATCATCGCACCCCAGCCTGCATACCATTGCTTCGCTGATGAGTGATTCCATCTCAGAGCGATCGGTCATCTCGCGGTCATGTCTTCGCATGGTTTACCCGGTTTTCTTTGAAGAACAGCTCGTGCCCCGCAGGTTACAGTAACTCATACAGCGTAGAGCGACGCCGGAGCGGCCGGCCCACATCTTCTGCAACGCGCTGCATCTCCTTGGGATCGAGATAATCGGTATTGACCGCCCCAGCTCCTTTCGAGATGCTCTCCTCAAACATGGTCCCACCGAGATCATTGGCACCGGCAATGAGCCCCAGCTGTGCCATCTTGATCCCCTCTTTCACCCACGAGACCTGGATGTTGGTGAAGTTATCCAAAAAGAGACGTGCAACGGCCACCATCAGGAGATCCTCTCTCCCGGTCGCTCCGGCCCGGGCGACACCGGCCCGGTAAATGGGCGTGTTCATGTGAATGAACGAGAGCGGCACGAACTCGGTAAACCCGTGGGTCTCGTCCTGGATCTCCCGGAGGATAGATAGGTGGCGCACCCGGTCGGCATTCGTCTCGCAGTGGCCGTACATGATGGTCGCCGTTGTGCAGATACCGAGCTGGTGCGCCTCTTTGATGATGCGCACCCATTCGGCAGTCGGGATCTTCTCGTGACAGATCGTATCCCGCACGGAATCGACTAGGATCTCAGCTGCCGTCCCGCACATCGATCCCAGCCCGGCCTCCTTCATGAGAACCATAACCTCTTTCGTACTCATCCCGCTCTTTTCTGCTGCATACGCAACTTCCATCGGGTTGCTTGCATGGAGATGGACCCCCGGTGCTGCTTCACGGATCCACCGGTACACATCGATGTAGGACTGAGCAGTGAAGTCAGGGTGGAGGCCGCTGACCGTGCAGATCTCAGATACGCACCGCTCTCTGGCAAGGGCCGCTTTCTTCTGGATCTCTGCTTTGTCATGGAAGTAGATCCCATCGTTGCCGGGTTTTTTCGAAAATCCGCAGAACCCGCAGGTGTTGACGCAGAGGTTGGTCACGTTGATGTTCTGGTTCAGGACCCAAGTGACCGCGGGACCCGCACGCAGCTCCCGCATTGCATCAGCCGCAGCAGCGATCTGCCAGACCTGCCGGTCATGAACCGAAAAGAGCGTCAGGCATTCGTCTTCACTCAGCCGGTGGCCGTTCTTTACATCCTTGAGCAGGGTCCGCAGGTCTTGTACCATGATTCACTCCACGCAATTCCCGGTCCGGAATGCACGAATTATTGTGATTGTATCGTATTCCCATGCCACATGATTATTATTCCCTTACGTCAACCATGATTACAGGAGAGATATGCACCAGGTAAACATTCAACTGACCAGAAAAGTGGCTGAGGGATTTATCATACCCCTCGGCCCGGCGAACCTTGTCGCGATCAAGACAGATGTGGGTATGATCGGGTGCGGTGCGTTCGATGTCTCGGCGCTCGACTCATTCAGTTATCCGGCAGTAAAAGTCCGGCCATCCATCGGCCCCTCAATCGTTGACACGGAAGATCTCCTCAAAGGGATCGTAAAAGAGGCAAACCGCTCGGCAATGGGACGCGGGATCAAGAACGGCATGACCGGGCGAGCAGCGCTCGAACTGCTCTGATCTTCGGGTCAGATAAAAAATATAAAAACGTTTTTTTCGGAATTTTGCCGGTTCATTATCGCAGAACTCACACCAGCTCATAGAGCGTGTTCCGCTGCCGGAGTTTCCGCCCAATGTCGGAGACGATCCGCTCCATATCCTTGGGATCCAGGTAATCCGAGCCGGAGGCCCCGGCATCGCCGGTCACATCATCGGTGAACATGGTACCAGCGAGATCGTTCGCACCGGCGAGGAGAGCGAGCTGGGTCATCTTTAAGCCCACCTTCCCCCAGGCCACCTGGATGTTGGTGAAATTATCGAGGAAGAGCCGGGATACCGCAATCATCAGGAGATCTTCGCGGCCGGTAGGCCCGGCCCGGGCGATACCCTGCTGGTACAGCGGCGTGTTGGTGTGGACAAACGGGAGGGTGACAAGTTCGGTAAACCCGTGGGTCTCATCCTGGATATTCCGCAGGATGCCGAGATGCTCGACCTGGTCCGCGGCAGTCTCGTACGATCCGTACATGATGGTCGCCGTTGACTTCATGCCCATCCCGTGCGCCTCTTTGATGATCCGGACCCAGTCGGCAGTCGACACCTTGCGGGGGCAGATCACCTGGCGGACGGAATCTACGAGGATCTCCGCCGCGGTCCCCTGTATAGTGCCGAGTCCCTCAGCCTTGAGCCGGGCGAGTACTTCGGGGGTTGTGATCTTTCCGCGGAATGCTGCATGATCTACCTCATCCGGGCTGAACGCGTGGATATGGACCCCGGGTGCCGCCTCATGTACCCAGTGCATCAGGTCGACATAGGTGTCCAGCGTGAAGCCGGGGTGCACTCCGGACAACAGGCAGATCTCGGTCACCTTCCGCTCGTATGCCAACTTTGCCTGGACCTGGATACCCGCCTTGTCATGGCAGTACGCCCCCTCATCCGTTACTTTCCTCCCAAATCCGCAGAAACCGCAGAGGTTCTTGCAGATGTTGGTCACATGCAGGTTCTGGTTCCGGACATAGGTGACGGTATCCCCGACACGGCGTTCCCGCATCTGGTCAGCAGCCGAAAGGATCGCGAGAACATCGGAACCCCGGGTATTGAGGAGAAGTTCGGTTTCCTTTTCAGTGAGCCGGTGGCCATCCAGCACATCGGACAGCAGGGTAGATACATTCGCAGTTGTCATCGCTCCTCACCGTTCTTTCTTTCCGCTCTTCTTCTGTGGTTTTGCAGGAGTTGCTTCCTCTTTCCTGCGGAGGTAGAGTTCATGGAGCACCATGAGGATGATGACAGCAATGATCACTTCAACAATATGGAGCGGAAGGAGACCGACATAGGGCACGGTAAAGAGCGCCTTGCCGATAACCCACTCCTTTTCTACGGGTTCGACAGTCCCCGTCCCGGGAATCGTGAGATATCCCTGGTCGCTAAAGTTGTTATTGTCCCCCTTGGTGATGTACCCGCCATGTGTGGCAGTGGTACTTGTATTCCTGACATAGCCGGAGTTCGGGATTATGGAATCTGCCGGAAGGACATAGTTACCCTGCGGGGTTCTCATCGTAATGTCTTTTGTCCCGGGCGTGAAATTCGCGGCAGGGGGTGTTCCTGCTTCGATCGTGAGGATCTGGTACCCGTTTGTCGTTTCACCGCTGACGGTGAGGGGGAGATACTCGGTGGGAGTAATCTTTCCCCGGTAGATATTGAGATACGAGGGAACCGACTGCCCGGCTTCGGTCCATGTCATGGCCCGGTGGATGATCGGGTGCTGGGCCTTTGAGAGCGGGAGGAGACCAACTGATGCCCACATATCGGTGAGGCCGTTCGGGCGGTATATGATCACGTCGCCGTAATCCCCGAACTTCTTGTACCCGGATGCCTTCCCGTCATCCCATGTCTGGAGATCCCCGAACCGGTCCTTCTGGACAACAACCACAAGATCCCCCACATTCATATTGGGCACCATGCTTTCGGATTCGATCGTGACTACCGCAGGCCAGGTACCGCAGATCAAAACAAGAGCTATTGCAATGCAGCCGACAACTGCCACCACCCAGATCAGATCACGGGCCAGGGATACCGCCCAGTGCTCGCTAGTCCGGAACTGGTTGATCCGCGTTCGGATATCCGGGGATTTTTCATTGTCAGCCATCTAGCTACACTGTATGGGATTTTTTGTTAATATAGCGCACCGGTCAGACCATGATCACCGTACAAATATGGATGAAAGGTAGTAGACACCAAATAGGATGAGAAATATCCCGCACACAGTCATGATCCGGCCATAGGATCTGTCAGACATGAGGGTCCTGCCACGGGACACACCCGTAGAGACGAGAGTGAACCACCCGAGATCCGCACACCAGTGTCCCACAATGAAGACTGCGGCAAGGATAATTCCACCCGCAAGCCCGGCTATCACCATGGCACTGCCAATCGTGAGCCACCAGATCCAGAAATAGGGATTTGCCGCACTGGTAACCAGCCCGGCCACATAGGGATTGGCTGCGGTTCCCGTTGCCGGGCCATTCAGGGATGCCCCCCGGCTTCCGGTGATCGTAAGCGCCCCGAATACTATCAGGGAGATCCCGCCAATAAGGGCAATGGCCGAAGTATACGGAAGAGCGAGCGTGGCAAGCCCGAGAACAATTAAGAGAAAGACAGCACTCTCGGCGATCATATGACCCAGGGTCACTTTCGGGCCGATCTTCCAGTCACCGGCGATCGATGCATTAATGGTAGCGACCAGCGTAGGGCCGGGTGCAAGGGCACCGGTCAGACCAATAACCAGTCCAAGGAGAAATGTCTGGAGTATGTCATACATGGGTGCAATCCGCAGACTTAAGCTATGATATCGTTAGCAGGAAGGGGCAATAAATCCCCCGTAACTTCGGTGAGAGACCGGGCATTTCCGAAAGAACGGTATCCTATATTTTCTCAGTGGACGATATACTAACCATGCTCGATGTCCAGCAGATCACCCTTGCTTTTTTAGAGGCGCGGCTGCAGGTACATCCCGATGTAGTGCGATATATCCTGGAGCAGGGCGAACCCGAACTCATCGATCGCATCATTGCCGGAGTTCCTGATAACGCGATCGTAGTCTCGGCGCAGCACATTCCCGGTATGACCGTGACCCGGGAGACCCGGTTCCTGACCGATCCCAGCGTGGAAGTGGTGAGCGGCTGTGCCGGCACCTCCGGGCCCATAACAGGTACCGGCGATTACCTCCACTACTTCCGCGATCGCTACACCCGGCTCGGGGGAATGATCCGGAACCGGTGCAGCACCATGCCCATCGAGGCACTGACACGATCCAACCGGTACCGGCAGGAAGAGTGCACCATCATCGGCATGGTCACCGAAGTAAAGACCACCACAAACGGGCACCGGATCGCCGAGATCGAAGATACTACGGCAAACATTCCCGTGCTCTTCCGGAAGGATCGCCCGGCCTTTTCCGATGCCGAACGAATCATCCACGACGAAGTCATTGGGGTGAAGGGAAAACTTTCCAGTGACGGGAAACTCTTCTTTGCCGAACTCCTCTACCGCCCAGATATCCGGATCGACAACACCCCGTTCAAGAGCGAAACGCCGGG
The DNA here is from genome assembly GCA_037141115.1 of Methanomicrobiales archaeon. Taxonomy (GTDB): domain Archaea; phylum Halobacteriota; class Methanomicrobia; order Methanomicrobiales; family Methanospirillaceae; genus Methanoregula. Next base: position 12,298 of record JBAXDE010000010.1, read on the forward strand.
AAAAGCGGTCCTCATATCCGATGTCCACGTGGGCAGTGATACCTTTTTAGCGGACAGCTGGCGCCGGTTCTCCGACTGGCTTGCGGATTCGGATTTCTCCTACCTGTTGATTGCCGGTGACCTGGTGGACGGTATCGGTATCTATCCGGGGCACGAAAACGAACTGACGATAAAAAACATCTACCAGCAGTACGAGGCTTTCGGAGCGATGATGCGTGACCTTCCCTCGCGGATGAAGATCATTGTATCGCCGGGCAACCACGACGTGGTCCGGGGCGCCGAACCCCAGCCGGTCCTACCCGAAGCATTCACCCGTAACTTCCCTGAGAACGTTGTGCTTGTCGAGAACCCGGCACTGGTCAACCTCCAGGGTGTACGGGTGCTGATGTATCACGGGCGATCGATCGATGATATGATCGGGCTGATCCCCGGGGCATCCTATGACCAGAGCGGGCTCATGATGCAGGAGATGCTCCAGCGCCGTCACCTTGCACCGGCCTATGGACGCAGGACCCCGATTGCCGCGGGAAAGATCGACCGGATGATCATCGATCCCCTGCCCGAGATCCTGCACACGGGCCATGTCCATATCAAGGGCATCACGACCTACCGGGGCGTGCTCGGCATCAATGCAGGTACCTGGCAGTCCCAGACCAAGTTCCAGCACCAGATGAACGTGAACCCGACACCGGCTCTTGCGGTTGTCGTGGACTTGCAGACACTGATTCCCGAGACGTTTTCGTTCCTGTGATAAATCACAACTCTCAAGTATTTTCATTCGCAATATCCGTGAATGGAACGCAGTGCAGGAATTCCCGGGGATGACCAATGAACTTCCGTGCCCTGCGGGGAAATCCCGATACACTCTGGAGTGCAGCAATCCTTGGAACGGCAGCTGTGGCACTTCTCGCCAACCTTGCCGGACTCCTTTTTGGCATTTCAACAGGCATCCCCCATCTCCTGTACATTCCGGTGGTGATCGCCGCATACCAGTACCCGCGCCGGGGGGTAATCATCGCTGGGGCCATAGGAGCAATGTACCTCCTCATGGTCTTTTTCCTTGCCGGGACCTCGCCGGTTATTCTTATCGAAGCTCTGGTGCGGACTTTCGTCATTGTCGTGATCGGGTGGCTCATCGCAACCTTAACCCTCCGGCTCCGGGAGCAGGAACACCTCTACAAAGGCCTCTTTGATCATTCGGAAGGAGGCAGCATTCTTGTTGCTGATACCGGCAGCAAACGGACAATTGAAGAGATCAACTGGAAAGCTGCGGCTCTTCTCCGCCGGAGATCTGCGGATATCCAGGGCACTTCAATCACTAACCTGTGGAACGGGGGGGAGTCAGAAGAATTTTTCAACCGGCTCTCCCGTGATGGAGCAGTATACGCAACCGAGACAACATTTTCTCTGCCGGATGAGAAAACGCTCATCGTCCTTGTCTCGGCAGCCTCGCTTCCAAAAAACCGGGCAATACTCACCTTCTTCGATATCACCAACCGCGTCCAGACCGAACATGCGCTAAAGAAAGCAAACGACAAACTCAATATTCTCTCACATTTCTCAGCAGACCATCTCCACCGGTCAGTCGACGAGATCATCGATACGGTCGATGACGCAGATGCCCACTACCGTGATTCCGGGATCCACACGTATCTCGAACGAATCCGGACGCTGGCATGGAACGTAGCCCGCCAGCTCTTCCTCACGGAGTCCTACAAGGATCTCGGGTCGCTCCCGCCGGTCTGGATGAGTGTACAGCGAACACTGGATGCCGCACGCTATCCTTCGGATGACGGCACCGTCTCTATCAGAAGCTGGACCGGGCGCCTCGAAGTCTATGCAGACCCGCTCTTTGCCGATGTCCTCACCCATCTTCCGGAGAATTCACTGCGTCATAGTGAAGGCAGGGCGAAGAACATCCTTGTCACGTATCACGAGACACCTGAGGGGCTCGATCTCTGCTTCAGGGACGATGGCACCGGGATCCCGGCAGACAGGAAACAGCAGATCTTTGAGTATGACGCCGGGGGAAGCGCGGGAATCGGGCTCTTCATCTGCCGCCAGATAGTCGAAGTGACCGGCATGACCATCCAGGAGACCGGCATCGAGGGGAAAGGGGCACGGTTCATAATCCATATTCCGCCCGGGGGGTACAGGATCGAAGGTACCAGTGACGATGCACCCCCACTCCCGGTGTCGTCTGCTGTGGCACGACATCTCGCACGACACAGCAATGGGACGATTGTGAGAGAACTGATCGCTTCGGAGTTTTCCCTTGCAGAGACACTCTGGACTGATTACCATAACACGAAAGGTGATGTGAAAACAGACCGGATATTTGCAGCGTTTGATAACGAGCAGGTGGTCTCGGTTGCCCGGTGCAAACGCCACCCGGACGGATTTGAGGTGGATGGAGTATTCACACCGACCGCCCAGCGGGGTCACGGGTATGCAAATGCTTCCGTCTGGGGGCTTGTTGAGGCATGCGGGCAGGATACACTCTACATGCATTCGGTCTGGGATCTCACGAAATTTTATGGTAATTTCGGATTTGTCCCTATTGACGAGACAGAACTCCCGCCCACCATACGGGAACGGTTTGCATGGGCACAGGGGGAGATGGAAGGGGCAAACGTCCGCCCGATGAAACGAGAGCCGACCGCAATCTGAGTGAAGGAACAACGATAAGAGAGAACCGCAATTCCAGAACCAGATGAACGTAAACCTCCACCAGCACTGGCCGTTTTGTTAATCCAGAGACCGGTTTACGAGGCGTTTACATTCGCGGGAGCGGGTACGTGATCATTTGAAGGGCATGAATGCTTCAAAACCCAAGTTTGCCACTAAACGGATAAAAGTGTTCTTGGTCTAATTGATTTATGC
>JBAXDE010000011.1:0-14930 GCA_037141115.1 Methanomicrobiales archaeon
CATAAATCAATTAGACCAAGAACACTTTTATCCGTTTAGTGGCAAACTTGGGGTACTAATGCTGCAACCGATATTCCGGATTTTAAGTTTATTATCTGGACACGATCGCCATCCCGCACACCAATACTGCGGGCATCCGCCCGGTTGAGTAGTACTCCTCGCGTTGCAATATCCAGAATTTTTACACTGAATTTCACTGACAGTTCCTCCCCGGTTATGATACCCTGAAGGGGCATCATGGCTACATCTACGTTAACCGCTCTGGCATTAAAATGTGCCACGGCGGTTTGTAACAGAAACTAAAACATGGATGAAACCGTGAACTGAAAATCAACTGGTGGGAAAATCATTCCAGACCTGAAATTATATCAGGATGATATACTCTGGTGCAGGAAACCCATACGGGGTATACCAATTTTTTAAAAACCCGCAAATAAAAAAAAGATTTTTAGAGATTAATTTAGTGCCTGCGCACAACGATGAACGCAACTGCGCCGAGACCAATCAACGCAATCAATGCACCGTACCCGGGCGACTTGGTGGTCGGGATCGGGGTCGGGATTGCTGTTGCTACAGTGGTCGGAACTGCGGTTGCTACAGTCGTTACTACGACAGCAGGCTTGGTTGTTACAACGGGTGCTGCGCCATCAAGAACATTGAAGAGTGCAGTGCCGGTTGCTACCTGGAGAATTGCTTCTTCAGTAACAATGTACTCGTCCGGCTTGAATGTTGATGAGTCAACATCGAACGAGATCTTGTTCATGCCGCTGTCGCCCTTGGCTACCTTGACGGTGCCAGTTGCGCCGCTAAACTCGCCGCTCTGGCTCTTCTGAGTCGGCTTGAATGATGATGAGTAGACCTGGACGAGGACTTCGTCATCTACTGCGAGGTTGGTTGCTGCAGTGATGGTGAACTTGTCACCAACGTGCTTGTCGCCAATCGCATCGATACGGATGACTGGTACCTCGACGAGGAACTGGAGCTTGGTGTAGGTATCATCGACATTGGGGTCGTTGATTCCCTGGACAAGTGCTTCAGCTGCGTCGGATCCCTGGAGGCTGCCAGGTCCGAGGAGGGTGAAGACATTTGTTCCACTGGTAGTAGTTCCAGCATTGAGCTGCAGGTTCTTAACGTAGACAATAGTGCCAGTTCCGGCTACTGTTGTAACATCGAACACATTGTTCTGCATCGGGTGCTGAACGACAACGAAGTACTGGCCGGGGTAGAGATTCTTGGTATCTGACTGCTTGACTTCGTATTTGAACGAAGCGTCAGTGTTTACAGATTCCGTCCGGATCTGACTTGCAGTGGTCGGATAATTCTTACCGAGAATCCAGATCTTAACACCTGATGGGTTACCTTCTGCGGTACCGGCGATGAAGATCTTGTCACCCTGAGCGACAGTTGACTGTGATGCGGTTGCAGATACGAATGGTTTCTTGATGATGATTGAGACCGTTCCGAATGCTGCATCTGCAAGGTTTTGGCTCTTATAGTTCTTGGGCTGGCTTACTGCGTAGATAGTGTACGTGCCTGCATCAAGTGCTACATTTGCTGTTCCCCACTTCCATGACCAGGTGTTGCCACCGTTTACATCGACAACCTTGAAAGTCGATGCAACGTTGTTTTCAACTGCTGCTCTACGGGGGTTGGAGATCTGAATCTGTGAACCATCAGCTTGCAGGTTCGGACCCATAATGAACAGGTAGGTCTTGTAAGACTCAGTGTTGGTACCGGAGAATTTGATCTCTTCGCCAAGGTAGTAGCTCTGGTCGCCGGCTGCCACGATGGTGACTGCGCCCTTCTCGACCTTTACATCAACCTCATCGCTCTTGTAACCGGCTGATGACGAGGAGTGATTCAGTTCTACACGGATGGTATACTTCTGTGCCTTGGTCCAGTTGTTGGTGACCCATTCGACGGTCCTGGTTCCTGAGGTTGAAGTAGTGATATTTGCGTAATAGCGGACTTTCCGGGCACCTGATTGATCTGCTGCGGTATCTCCGAAGATAGTCACACCGTTACCATTCTCGAACAGGTTGTTACCTGCAAGGAGAGGATCCGTTGACAGAACCGCCGGGGTGTTTGCAACCTCAGTTACCGAGGCTGTAGTATCCATAACAACCTTCTCTTGGTTGATATTGATCATGGGTGGCTGGTTGTCATACTTTCCGTCCATAGAGCTGGTACCCTTGACCCACATGTAATAGGTGGTGCTGGGCTTACCAGTGACGGTAACTGAGAATGACTTGCTGCGGACGACTGAGTCCTTGTTTGCCTCAATCTTGACGGAGTCAGAGACAAGGGTAACAGTGCCGACTGGGGAAACGGTCTTTCCGGTGTAGTCTGCGCCTGCATTCTTGTAGTTGTCCTTCATGCTGTTAAGGGTAGACTCTGCCCATGCTGAGTAAGTTCCAACCGGGTATAAGTACTGGTTGTTGTTATCAGTTGCGTCAGTTTGCCAGTATACAGTTGAAGTCCCTAAGTACCAGGGCTGAGTGTTGACATACTGCTTGAGTAATGAGAACGACGCAATCGCTACGCCGTTGTTATTAATATACAGTGCACTGTATGTAGCACCATTGGCGTCCTTCACCTTGATGGTGATGTAACCGTCAGTAGCGACCGTCGGGAACATGGCCTGGGTAGTCTCCATGGGGTTGAAACGCTTGGTTCCGTCAAGTGCAGGGTACATGTTGGTGTTAATCTGGAACCCAAGCTTTTCTCCCTGAGGAACCGATTTACCAGTTACATCAGTGGGGGCTACCGGGGTGAAATCCCAAACTGCAAGAACAAGGGACGGGTCTGCAACAGAGATATATCCAGTTGCGGTATTCACGGCAGAGGTACCGTTGAGCACGTACCAGTTACCGGTGAATCCGACAAAGTCTGACTGTGCAACAGTCATGTCCTTGTATCTCGGTGAAGTGCCAACACCAAGATCAATCGTCCTGGTTGGAGCGGATGAACCGATCTGTGCTGCTGATGCCCACCATCCAATGGTAGTGTTCACAGGTGTTGTTGTATCAAGATTCGGAACAGTCCCTCCAATAGGAAGTGCCTGGTTCAGAACATAGGTCAGGTTTAAACCCTGTTCTCCAATGAATACGGTTGCTCCCTGGTTGATGACAGTTCCGTTCAATGCTGCTGCTGATACCGGCATAACCGCCATCAGAACAAAAAGAACGACTGCAACCAGTGCAATTGTTAATCGCTTAGTCATATGTTTAGTTCCTCCAAAGTTTACATCATACATTTCAAGCCGCGAACCGTTTCGACAGATGCCGAATAACAGTTCTGCGAGCCCCATACTCCGATTAGACGGAATATGGAACAGTATTTGTAAAAGAGCTAATATATCCTTTGTGGTCGTTTTTTAAAGGGCATTTCGGGCTGAAAAGAGCCCCATTCCAGATTTAATGCGCAAATCGTGAGTTTTTGTCGACCCATACTAACCTAACCCCATTCAGGTTTATTTGCGTACAGCATAGTGGTTGAGTTATATGTCGCGCACGGTAATATTCCTTAACAATTGCTCAAGAGTGTACATTGAGGCACAATAAGGAACATTCGATTTGTCATTAGAAAATACCATGCACGAGATTTTTGCAATACACTGAATATCCCATTTATTGATATAGACAACTCATGTAAAAAATATTCTCCACCATTATCGATTAAAGTGCAGAACCGGTTTTCCTGCAAATGCTAAAATCCACTTATAAAAAATTGTCATATCAAAACGATAATCCTTATTGAAAAAAGCAAAATAATGAAATCTTCTTCATCCTGTAATGGACTACAGCCCTTTTCTGATTATACATCAACATAATGTACGATACGTCCATCACTTTTCTTACATACATATATGGTCACTAGCACTCACCTCCAACATTTTTACGCACGTTTCAACACATATACAATATACCAAAACACACATTTCCTCATGAGAGTCATCCGGGCACCGAGCATCGGGCGGGCACACGAACAGGTCATAAAAATGATCTTAGAGAAAGGCTGGACCCTCCGGACGGAAGATGCCGAAGCCACCGTTGAGTTTGAAGAAGTTGCCATCCAGGTGGACACCCCGCTTGCCGAACCCATGACAAGCCCGCACTCAAAGTTCCAGCAGCGCTTCGTTGAACAGTACGCCCGGGACCTGATTCATGGATCTAAAGCTAACTTCGAGTACGATTACCATGGCCGGCTCTTCGACTGGGGTGAACGACTCGTCACTGATGGCCAGCCGGTGCATATCGACCAGATAGCCTACATTGTCGAAAAACTCCGGTCCCAACCGGAGACCCGCCGGGCAGTTGCCATCACCTGGAACCCGGTCATTGATGAGAAACTCGATGACTGCCCCTGCCTCCAGCTCGTCCAGTGCATAGTGCGGGACAACAAACTCCACATGCGGGTGATCTTCCGGTCAAACGACATGCTCACTGCCGCCGGGGCCAATATGTATGCACTCGTGCAGCTCCAGAAACACATCACCGATCAACTCGGCATCACCTGCGGGACCTATACCCACATCTCGCTCGTCCCCCACATCTATTATATCCGGGATATGCACGACATCGAACCCTTCTGCGGCAAGGGCCAGTTCATCCAGCCGGTCAAGGAAGTCTGCCGCGCTTGCAAGGGATGTGGGCGGGCGCAGAGCGTATAATCGCACAAATATCCGTCACTTTAATTAAGCTACAGCTGCAAAAAGTATGAGACACATAGCCCGGTAGTGTAGCGGTCAATCATGGTGGCCTCTGGAGCCGCCGACAGCAGTTCGAATCTGCTCCGGGCTACTTCTTTTCGCGTCTTCTTAAAAACAGATAATTGTCTATCCAGATCGTTTCTGCAAACCAACCAGCTCTGGTTAAACTGCACTGATTAAAAAAAAGTTACGCGATGAGCGCTGGCAGGATGCAACAGATAAAAATTGCACTGAACGTTCCTGTCCCGCCGATGCTCATTTCAGGAACTTCAAGATCCCTGACACGGTACAGCTGGGCAATATTTCCCCCAAGAAGGGTCCCGATAGTCCCGCTCACAAACGCCACAACGGTGGCCGATATACCGGCACCGCCAAACAGGAGCATGCCCATAAGAAGTGCGGTGAGCGCCGGTATGAGCAAAGGCACTGCCAGACCCACGCCCGGTACCGGACGGGTAGCGAAAAAGGTGATGAGCGCAACGATCAATATTCCCACACCCACGGATCCCAGCAGAGCAGTGCTTGTGATCGACATTGCCTGGTACAACAGGTACAGCGAGATGCAGACCGGAAGAACCGCCCCACCGAGATTGATCGACACGAGCGTCTCCCAGACCGGGTCTGCCTGCCATGGGGAATCTGAACCAAATACAGCGGTAGTCTCCGGGGATATACGGACCATATCACGCTTGATCCGGTACAGTGGGATATTAACAGAACTCCCAAAGAGCATCAGCAGGACAACGATAATAGCCGAGATCCAGGAAAAACCCAGCTTGGTAAACGCAGCCCCGATCATTCCCAGAAGAAAGAGCGGGATGAGGATGATGATCAGCCCGACAACAAGAAGAATCGCAAGAACCGAGAGAGCCCCGACTGATGCAAAACGAATGCCGCCAGCCATACGCAACTCACATCCCCGGTTTCGTGCAGACAATCGCCGCGTGATCCTGGTGGTAGAGTACAAGCCAGAGACTCTCCTGCACCACAAATCCTGCTGAAGTGAGCGCATCAACCGTCTCCTGGAAGACCACATCAGGCTCTTTTCGGACATCAACACTCCGGGTCTTGAGCATCAGGATAAGATGTCCCCCGGCACGCAGGAACACAGAGTTCCGGATTGCAATCATTGCCTGATCCGGCTGGGCTACATCCTGGTAGATGAGATCCACCATCTCAACCAAGGGTGCGTACTGTTCCGGGCGGGTAGCATCGGCCATAATCGGCACAATATTTTTGCGGCGCCGGGCCACCTCCAGAAGATCCTGCATAGGACGGGGGGCAAACTCAACAGAATACACTACGTCAGCATAATCTGCCACGTGCGATACAGTCGTGCCGTTCGCGGCACCGAGATAGAGTACCCGGGTTTCCTTTGTGATCTCGACCCCGGTTCCCTTGTGATAGAGTGCAGACAGTTTGCTGCGGAACGGATCCCATACCCGGGCATTACCCAGCATACGTTCACTGTACACACCGCCGTCGCCATGCGAAACCAGCACGTCACCAATCCAGATCATGATTCATTCTCCTTTCCGGTCACGTTATCAGTCGCTTTTCCGGCCAGATTTTCGGTCGTTTTATCCGTCACGATACCCGTAACACTGCCGGCCAGATCGATACGTGCCTGGGCAGATTCAAGAAACTCCGGGTCCGCAACCCCCCGGTAGTGATCGATCCGTGCGGCTATTGCCAGTTTCCCGGCAAGCACACGGGCAACCTTACCGCGACAATCCCGGGGTGCATTATGCACCCGCCGGTGCTGGAAGATGATACCGTGCTTGGGGGACGGGGACTTTGTCCGGAGATGGGCAAACAGGGCCGTCCGTGCACCAAGTACCTGGATAGCGCTGGCAGGCATGCGGGACAAATCCTCAAGTCCCCCGGCATTTGACATGAGCCGGGCGGCAACCAGTCCCCCGATAAGTGCGCTGGTATTCGGCATCACGTCATTTGCCCGTCCCGATACCGCTTTTGCAAGTTCAGTACGGGTGGCAGAAAGACGCTCGATCTCACCGGCCACAAAGGAAAGTGCACCCCGGCTTTTCTCGCGAATGTTCTTGACAAGAATATGTGCAGGCGTCTTGCGGTACTTCCGGGTAAAGGTCGGGTGCCGGAGCTGGAACCATTCAACCGCCCGTTCGGTGAGCAGGTTGATGACCGTGTCCATCTCGTCAAGGGTCCTCACCATCTGGAGCAGTTCGGCATCCTTGCCGGAATACTGCTGCCGTATATCGTGATCCGCAGCAGAAAAACAGACCTCGCGGAGTCGTGCAATATAATCCGCACGGTCACGGCACGCGCCGCATGTGACCGCAATTTCCCACGTAAGAGGAACAAATGGGTCCATACTGGTACGAATCGAACGGACACGTTCAGCTTTTGCCGGTGCATCACCGCCGGATGGAGTACATTGTCCATCCACTACATCCCCGAACCAGTAGGATCGCATATTACAAAGATAAGGGGTGTGAGTCCGTATAAAACCATAGATCACCCCGGCCATTCCAAGAGACGCGGGGAGGTGTCGGCTGGTAAAATCAGATTCTGGTTTATGGCCTATGGATCAGATTCCCGCAATACCAAACGAGTAGAGCATTACGGGAATCATGATCGCGCCCATGCAGTACATTCTCGGCACGTTCACCAGGTGTGGTACGAGCCCGAGCACGGTCGCAAGAACCAGGATGAATGCACCAAACGGCCCGGTCAGAACGAGACAGAGAATGATGATGAACGCAATAACCGCACGGTTCAGTAACCACGCGTTGATCCCGTTGAGATGATGCGCATAGTGTGAGAGCCAAACGGTGATCACATACGCAGCAACGGCCGCAAGCACGCCAATTACCGTAAGCTCGCTCATCGAGGGCATCGGAAGTTCCGAGAGCGCAACCATCACTCCGTTGCGCATCCGTGATAGGGCAAAGAGCGCGGCAAGCCCGATGAAAGCATTGGAGGTGTTTGCCGCATTCGTGGCAAGAATATACGCGCGCCGGTCCTTGTCGTAACCGATAACGGACGCAAGCACACCGTTTGCCGATGCCGTAGAAAGGCCTGGCAACCACCCGACCGCAACACCAGCCGCCGTCCCCAGCACCGAGCATTTTACGACAGTCCGGTCTTCCATGCGTATCCCCTTGAACTGCTGGTCCGGCATCTTTCCCTGCGAGGATGTGAGGAGGACCGAGATCCCAAACAATCCGGTGAGCAGCGGCATAAGAATTGCACTTCCCCCTGCCAGCGTGTGCCAGCCAAGAAATGCATAGTGGAGCGAGAAAGCCCCCAGCAGGCCGGATACTACAAAGATACCAAACGCCCAGCCCGGTGCCTCGCTGGTCACGATCATATACCCCACCGACGCGATCAGCAGGATACCTATCCACCAGTCGAAATACGGCTGGAGTGCGGGGAGCAGCAGAAAACAGAGCACCGAAAGCGGCACTGCAATCACCATCGCGCAGGCGCTCCCGAGTGCAGCGATCCGCACGGCCTCCTCCCCATTGCCTTCAAGACAGAGTGCATGGGCAGGTAGTACCGCAAGCGATGTATCGGCATCTGGAATGCCGAGAAATGTGCTGGGTATCGCGTCAACAAAGGTATGGGTGATGAGCGCGGCAAACATCGCACCGGCAAGCGCAACCGGTCCGAGTAGCGAAAGGAGCGCCACCTGCATGCTCACGAGCGCCCCGGCCAGGGTGTTGGCATGCACTCCCGGGATGATCCCGCTGATAGTACCGAGAATCACACCAATAACAACACCCAGCAGGATCTCTATCATTTATTAGAGATACGGGAGAGTGAACATAAATTCACCGAAATGCATATAGATAGTATCAATCAGGGGCCATGAATCCGGAATGAAGATCGCAGTTACCCGTCTTGCAGGAAAAGAGAAGAGCGATGCAGCACGCTGTGCAAAGGCCGGGCATGCCTGCTATAGTGTCCACCCGCTCCGCTCGGAACTGCGCGAATCAGCGATAACGGAATTTGTCAAAGGTGTAGCCGGCAATGAGTTTGACTGCATCTTCTTCACCAGTGCCCTCCCGGCAAAGATTATTGCCCCCCTGCTCAATACAGTCCCCCGGGTGATTGCGATCGGACCCCAGACGGCAAAGGAACTTGAGCAGTCAGGTATCGGTTGCGAGACGCTCCCGGGATTCTACTCGCGCGACTTCGTGCCCTATCTCGGCGACTGGATCGCGGGAAAACATATCGGCATCCCCCGTGCTGATGTCCCGAATCCTGCGCTCATCGATGCGATCTCTGCTGCCGGAGGGATTGTCCACGAGTTCCGGTGTTACGGGCTTGAACCCACGGGAGATACGCTGGATCTTGATACTGCTGATGCAATTCTCTTTACCAGTGCCATGTCATATACCAAGGCAATGTGGACACCGCGCAGGGATCTGCTCGTCATGGCAATAGGGGACATTACCGCTGCTGCCATGCGCACGGGCGGCACCATCCCTGCTGTCGTAGGGGACGGGTCACTGGAAGGGACCCTTGCCGCACTGAATAATTATCTAAAAAAATAACCGGAGTGCATACTATGGAATTACCGATTGCGGAAACTGAGCAGACTGAACCCAAAAAGAAGGCGACCTTGTGGAAAGGTGCGGGCATCATTGTAGTGGACAAAACACAGGGCCCGTCAAGCCATGAGATCGCTGCATGGGTGGGACGGATGCTCGGGTGCGAAGTAGGCCACTCCGGTACGCTCGACCCCCAGGCATCCGGGTTACTCCTCATCATGCTCGGCAACGCGGTGCGCCTTGCCCCGCTGCTCCTTGCGCACGACAAGGAGTACATCTGCCTGATGCGGCTGCACGGCGATGTTGACCCTGCATCCATTCAGAAGATGGGAGAGGAGTTCACCGGCAGGCTCTATCAGCGCCCACCCCGGAAGAGCGCGGTCAAGCGCAACCTCCGGATCCGCACCATCCATAAACTCGAGATCCTCAGCATTGACGGGCGCCTCGTCCTCTTCCGGGTGCACTGCGAGGCAGGCACCTACATCCGCTCCCTCTGCCACCACATGGGTTTTGCGCTGGGCGTTGGGGGACATATGGCGGAACTGCGCCGCTCCCGCTCCGGTTCATTTGACGAATCGAGCATGCACACGCTCCATGAGATCAAAGATGCCTGCGTGGCAGCAGAAGCCGGAGACCGGACTGCCCTTGAGTCCATGGTGATGTCAGTCGATGCCGCAGTGCCGGATCTTCCGGTCGTTATTGTGCGCGATACCGCAATTGATGCAATCTGCCGGGGCGCTGTGCTTGCGGGAGTCGGGGTGATCAGCCGCGATGAGTTCGCGAAGAACCAGACCGTCGCAGTCCTCTCCCAGAAACGGGAGTTTGTCTGCCTGGGCAAGGCACTTGTGCCATCGTCTTCATTTCAGCCGGGTGAGACCGGGCTCGTAGTAGCACCTACATCCGTGTTTATGAAACCGGGGACCTATACCCGGGGCTGGACAAAATCCGATAAGCCCGTTTCACACGACAAGAAACCGGCAAAAAAACCGGTTGCAAAACCAGCCAGAAGACCATCCCCACAATACCAACGAAAGAGATACCATTAAAAAAATACCCCGCATACAGATAGGATACACTTTTTGCTGAGGTAGTCTAGCGGTAGGGCGCAGGCCTGGAAAGCCTGTGGTGCGAAAGTGCCTCGGGGGTTCAATTCCCCCCCTCAGCGCTTCATCGGATTTTCTGGTTCTGATTATATCTTATTTCAAAGTGAAGGCAATACTTCCAGTTCACTGTCTTCACGGGATAACTCAACCATTAACTGATCGCATACCAAACATCCGGTATAATGGCACCCGATCCCCGACAGGACGACAGACATGTCAAGTTACAGATTCTTTTAGGGCTCTGCATTCTTGCAATCCTCATTCTGGCACCAGTTTTGCTCTCATGGTATCTGCCCTCCCCGGCCCTTACTCCCCAGACGAGCGCAGCCGTGCATGTAAAAATTCTCGCAGTAAACGATTTCCACGGTCAGCTCCCCCCGGGACAGACCCTGAACAAGCGCCCGGCCGGGGGTTCGCCGGTACTGGCATCCTACCTGAAATCAGCCATGGCATCAAACGATGCGGATGGCACCATCATCGCACTCCCTGGGGATATCATCGGGGCATCGCCGCCACAGTCCGGGCTCCTGTCCGATGAACCGAGCCTGCTCTTCTTCAATGAATTCGCCAATCCATTCTGTTCTTTCGGGGGAGCAGAATACGGGTGCAATATGGTGGCGACCCCAGGTAACCATGAGTTTGACCGGGGCACCGGCGAACTTTTGCGGGAAATAAATGGGGGCAATGGCAATCTCACCATCACCCACATTGCGGATCCCTATTCCGGTTCACGGTCATCGTATACCTGCGCCAATGTAGTCTGGAAAGAGAACAGCACTCCTGTCTTTCCTCCCTATGTAATACGGAACATCAGCGGGATACCCATTGCATTTATCGGGGCTGATACCATGACCACCCCCGAGCGGCTGGCACCACACCGGGCGGATGATGTCCAGTTCCTCAATGAAACAGAGTCTGTCAACCGGTACGTTGCAGAGGTCCGGAAGCAGGGGATACATGCCATTGTTGTCCTGCTCCATGAAGGCGGGAAGCAGGATGCCTATGAAGGCACAACCCGCGAAGGGGCCAATGTGACCGGGCGGGTCACGGGTATCGTGGCCGGTCTTGACGGGGATGTGGATGTGGTCCTCTCAGGTCATACCCATGAATTTACCAACGCATGGCTCCCCAATGCTGCCGGAAAACCCGTGCTTGTCACGCAGGCCTGGAGTTCCAGCAAGGGATATGCTGACGTGGACCTGACCCTTGATCGCACCAGCCGGGATATCGTGAGCAAAACTGCACGGATCATTGCTGCCTATGCTGACAGCCCGCCCGGCACCACTCCAGACCCGGAAACCGCAGCGCTGCTTGCAAAAGCCGGGCAGGCTGTCGCACCCGTGATCTGGCGGCAGGTTGCTGTACCTGGGCGTGTCCGGACTGACGTATACCTATGATACAGCACGGCCAACCGGGAGCCGGGTGCAGGGAGTACGTGTCGGGGGAGTTCCGCTCGATCCGGCAGCGACCTATACGGCAGCCATGATGGATTACCTCTCCATAGGAGGGGACGGGTACACAGTATTCACGAAAGGCACCCTCATTACAACCGGGCCGTCCGATGTCGATACTTTAGCCTCATACCTGGGATCCTTCCCCCGGCCGGTGAACATGACAACTGACGGAAGAATCCTGAAAATAAACTGAAGAGAGATGGGCCTTTCCTTTAAGATCTCCACTTTTTTTATTGGCGGGAATCCGCCAGAAGATCCTTGTCCCGGGCCCGGAGATTTGCCGCAAAAGTGCGGGTGAGCAACGGGTTGACTGCCTGCGGAGGGAGCCCGAGCGCTGCGACGACTTTTTTCGTAAGTTCCAGGGGGTCAGGATTGCTGTCACCGGCAGAAGCGATCACGGCTTTGTGGATCTTCTGAAGATATGCAAGCGCCTGATCCATCTGCCCATATGCAGCATCGCCGTACCGGGGTTCATCCCACGCTGAAAGGAGGATACGGATGCTCCGTACCGACCGGAGAAGTCGGATCGAATGCACTGATGCAACTGCATCATCATACACCGGGAGATCGCCTGCCACCGGGATTACGTCACCGGAGAAGAGCACACCATCACATGGCATGAACAGCGCAACCGAACCGGCTGAATGACCCGGCGTGTGCATAACCTCAATGTCGTATTCCCTCGTCCCATCGGTATCGATGGTGAGACCCGCTTCAAGATCATAATCAACTGAAACCGGCCCCCCAACCAGCGTGGCAAATCCCGGGACCGGGCGCTCCCGGTTCTGGCGTTCCACATCCTCGATCCACGCCCGTTCGGCCGGGTGTGCCGCCACACTGCACCGGGTTGCCTCCCGTATTGCCCGGGCGGCCCCGATATGGTCAGGGTGGGAATGGGTCAGGACAATGAGCGAGATCTCACGGGGATCGCGGCCAATGAACCGGATATATTCGAAGATCGTCTTCTCACAGCCTGCTACACCCGTATCGATGAGCGTGATCGTCTCACCAGCGATGAGGTACGAGTACACGAAACGATCGAGAACGATACCGGGTGCAACCGGAACCTGGAACGGGTGCCTGAGTGCGTGGATAGCGGGGGTGATCTGCATGGAAATCTCCTGTGTGCCGGAATATGGGGCGGGGGATCGTATATTGATCGCGGAGAAAGCAACCGGGTTTTCCCAAGGGTGCCTTTCCGAACCGCTTTAATATTTACACAACCTCGATTCGTGTGCTATGCAACCGGCGGATCTCGAGTATGCGGCTGACGACAAGCCCCCGTTTCCCCAAGTATTCCTGCTCGGCCTGCAGCACACGGGGATTGTTGCGACTGCTTTTGTCTTCCCGATCCTTGTTGCCCGGGCCGCAGGCCTCGAGGCCGGCGCTGCTGCGTTCTTTGTCTCGATGTCGATGCTCGCCAATGGCATTGCCACGATATTCCAGGCGATTAAGCACCCGGAATTCGGTTCCGGGTTTCTCATTCCCCGGGTGGCCGGGCCCAATTACGTCTCAGCCTCTATCCTCGCCCTCAACACCGGGGGCCTCTCGCTCCTCTGCGGCATGACCGCCTGTTCCGGGGTATTGCAGGTTGCCCTCTCGCGAGTGGTCCAGCGGCTCCGCGTCCTCTTCCCGGTTGAAGTGACGGGCCTGGTGATCATGATGCTCGGGGTTGCGGTTGTACCCTATGCCCTGCCGCAATTCTTCGGCATGACTGGCTCAGCCACTGCCCCGAACCTGACCGTAACCGCGATCTCGATCATCACCCTTTCGGTCACAGTCGGGGTTACGGTCTGGGGCCGGGGGCAGTTCCGCCTATTCCCCGTGATCATCGGGATGGTAGTCGGATACGCGCTCTGCATCGCAACCGGGCTCGCGGGCGCAGACCCGTTGGCCCAGATCACCGCCTCGCCCATTGTGGCACTCCCCGACCCGCGCTACTTCGGCCTCTCCTTCCAGCCGATGCTCCTGATCCCGTTCGGGATTGCAGCGATTGTCACCTTTGTAAAAAGTGTTGGCGAGTTCTCGATCTGCCAGCGGATCAACAATACGGAATGGAAACGACCCGATATGAAAAATGTCCAGTCGGGGCTCTTTGCAGACGGTATCGCATCGTTTCTTGGCGGCCTGTTCGGGGGAATGGGACAGACCGGATCATCATCGAACATAGGTCTCTCTATTGCTACCCGCTCAACGAGCCGGTACATAGGATTCATGACCGGCGGTATCCTGATCGTACTTGCCTTCCTCCCGATCCTTGCCACGGTCTTCCTCATCATGCCGGGCCCGGTTATTGGCGGGACGCTCATCTACGTTGCCGGGTTCATCATTGTCGGGGGTTTCCAGACCATCACGACCCGGATGCTGGACTCCCGGAAGATCTTTGTGATCGGAATCTCGTTCATCTTCGGGATCAGCATCTACCTCATCCCCGGGGCGTACTCCAGTGTTCCCCCGCTCTTCAGTCCGCTCTTTGATTCAGCTCTTTCCCTGACAACAGTCATTGCCATCATCCTGAACCTGATAATGCGGATCGGAGTGAAGAAGTACATCACGGCAACCATCGATCCGGAAGTCAGTATCTCGGACCAGATCTTCATCCTGATGGAGCGGCAGGGCGAAGCCTGGGCTGCCCGGGGGGAGGTGATCCACCGGATGGCAATGGCGCTGAGCGAGGCCTGCGAACTTGTTAGTGGTGAGGCGCGGACCTCCGGACCGGTGACGGTTGCGGTCTCGTTCGATGAGTACAGCCTTGATGCTGAAGTCTCGTATACCGGCACCCCCCTTCCCCTGCCCGATAAGCGCCCCAGTGAGGAAGAGATCCTCAACGATCCGTCCGCAATGCTCCTGCTTGGGGGATTCCTCATCCGGGCCCATGCGGACCGGGCGAGCTCTTCGGCATCGGGGGGGCTGGCGGTGCTGAAGATCCATATGGAGCACTGAATTGAGGGAAGAGTAACGGGAAAAATGAATTGATTTCCAACATTCAAATTATTTAACTGTTTTAAAATACCGGACCCAGTGAGTTCGATCAGACATTTTTATGCAGAGAAGATCACTCTGCGTTTTTCCAGAGGGATGGGGTCCCCCTCTGGAAAAACGCAGAGTGATCTTCTCTGCATAAAAA
>JBAXDE010000012.1:0-14708 GCA_037141115.1 Methanomicrobiales archaeon
CAAATTAACAAAACCCTTTTATTAATATAACACTAAAAACTTACGTGCCCAACCAATGGGCAATGACAGGGATCCGGGATCGTATCACACACCGCCAGCTTGATCCTTTCCCATGCCACGGAAAGAATTCCCGGACCCGGTACCTGTTTTCGTATCCATAAAAATTTCAATTTAATTAATCGTTATTAAAAAAATTTTCATTTGATTATGTAGATGAACAGGTCCTATCATGAACCCCATAGATTACGACAGGGTCAATGCATTGTACGTTCTTGCCCTACAGTGTGAGGCAGCTGAAGTAACCGATATTCAGAAACGGGCAATTGAACAACTGAAAGAATATTCTCTCCAGGGAAACCCGGCAGCGGATGCGGCGTTAAAACGGCTGAAGCATTTACCAGATATTCACCCGCATCTCAGGGTAGTTCTTGCGGTTTAAGGGACAATTATTTTTTTGTGCCCCCAGAAAATGTAATGGGAAAACATTTCCCCTACTTTCAGTACATACCCTCGATAATTCCTTATATGTTAACTTCTTTAGGTTTACAAAATCAAAAAAGAACTATTCAATAATACTCATAAGCAACATTATCCTGAAATTGTATGACAAAAAAAGTGCATGTAACGTTAATTGCAGCGGTATTCATACTGCTGTTCCTTGCAACCTGTTTTTCAGGATGTACAAGCCAGACTCCGGCCACTCCCTCGACTACTCCAACAGCCGTACCTACGGTGGTTGCAACCCCGGCCGCATCGCAGACTCTCGTGATCGCCACGACCACGAGCCTTTACGATACAAAACTCCTCGACTACCTCCAGCCGATATTCGAGAAGAAGTACAATGTCACCCTCAAAATAACCTCGCAGGGAACCGGCAAGGCCATTGAACTGGCCAAACGCGGTGATGCAGATGTCCTGCTCGTCCATTCGCCAAGCCAGGAACTGGCATTCATGAAAGACGGCTATGGCCTCAACCGGCGTTCGTTTGCCTCAAACTCGTTTATCATTGTCGGCCCGGCAAATGATCCCGCCGGTATTGCCAACATGACTACGGAGAACGCGTTTACCACCCTCATGGTAAAAGGGACCAACAAGACGGCCAATGTCTTCTTCATCTCCCGTGGTGACAGTTCGGGAACCCACACTGCCGAACAGAAGATCTGGACCAATGCCAAGTACAATTACTCCCAGAATGTCGAGAAGTCCGGCACCTGGTATGTAGAGGCAGGCAAGGGAATGGGAGAGACGCTCCAGATGGCAAGCGAGAAGGGAGCATACGCACTGACCGATGAGGGAACATACCTTGCGTACAAGAACAAGCTCGATCTCGTCCCGGTTATCAGCAAGGGTGCAAGCCTGCTCAATATCTACAGCGTCATGGCCGTGTACAATGACAAGCAGCCCGCTGACAAGATCCGGATGGCCAACAACTTCATCAATTTCCTGATTGCTCCTGAGACCCAGGCCGGGATCGGTTCCTTTGGTGTTGACAAGTACGGAAAAGCGCTCTTCATCCCGATGAGTGTCAGTGTTCCGACTGCATCTGCGGGCTCGGTAGGAGATCACAGCACGACGGCAACCGCTATTGCACCGGCCCCTGCTGCAACCACCGTACCGGTAACCACTGCCGCTCCGGCAGCCGTTACAACATAAACCCCCTTTTTTTAACCGGGAACCTCCGGTGTTGTGCAGAATTATTGTAGCCCGGATGCAGAGCTCATTTGCTTTTAGTAACTATCCTGCACGGGCTTTTCCTTACGCAGGGAAACGATGTATGCAAGGATCATGCCCACAACAAACGCGACTGTCATCGAGCTGACGAGCGCCAGGATCCCGATGATGACGGTGACGAGAAGCGAGTCGGTCTTGAGACTGTGCCGGCTCATCTCGATGCCGACAAAGACGAGCAGCGCGCCCAGCACCCCGACAGCGATGATGGAGAGCACCTGCGGGGAGGAGAAGAAGAGGGCGAGAGAGATGAAGATCAGGCCGGCATACACGTTTGCCCCGCCTGTCCGTGCACCGTAGCGGTACTGCCCGGCCAGTCCCCCGGCACCATGGCACATCGGGAAACCCCCGAACGGGACGGAGAAGATGTTCATGAGGCCAATGCTTGTCGAGAACTTCTTTGGAGGTACATCCTTTCCAAAGAGATCTGCTGTCAGGAGCGAGGTGGCAAGGATCGCATTGGTAATCGTGAGGACTACCTGCGGGAGCACGAGCGTTGAGAAAGCGGACGAGAAGTCTGTTGGCAGGGGAATGACGAGTTGCGGTGCGGGAATCAGGCTTAAAGGGGGAAGACCGTACAATGCAATTCCCCCTATAAGGCCCACCCCGATGACAACGATCGTGGAGAGGTCCGGGATGGACCGGTACCGTGCAAGCAGGTAAAAGGCCCCAATGATGGCGATGCCAATGAGAAAGAACGTGGGATCCTTTACCACGAACCCCAGCGATGACCGGAACAGGAGCAGGGCAAGACCAAGCTGGATTCCCCGCACCACGCTCTGCGGTACCCATTTTTCAATCAATGCGAAGAACCGGCCATACCCGAGAACAAGGAAAATGACCCCGAGGATAAGGCCCGCGGCCGCGATCTCCCCGCTGCCAATCGATCCCGCGATCACGATCACCGCCACCGCTTTCATGGGTTCGAGCGGGATTGGCAGCCGGTAATAGAGCCCGGTGAGGATGAACCAGATCCCAAAGAAGAGCAGGATATACCGGGCATTGACATCCGAGACCAGCGCTACGGCAAGGATGAGCGGGATGATCGTCCAGAAATCCCCCAGTGATCCCGCCAGCTCGGAGAGACTGAATCGCAGGGGGGGCAGGGCAGTGGGGGATTTGGGCATAGGGGTTTTGACGTTACGAAAGGAGACATAGCTCCCTTGTTAAGGTATTTCTGGTCCTGGCAGTGCGGTCTGTCTCCCCGGAATGAATGGATAGATCACCGGGTTGAGAATGGTTCTTTCTAACAGTTGAATGATTTTTACCCTCTTTATCCTTTCCGGATGGAGTCAGTACCAGTCTCTCCCCCGGGCTCCCGACCCGGAGTGGCTGCTCTCATTTCATGAACCGTACAGCTACGAGTTGCGTGGCAGTCCGGGAATTTTTTCACCCGGCTGGTGTGACGGCTCTTTCTTTTTCCGAGTACCCCCGTAATCCTTGTTGACCGTGGCGTATCTCCAGTGCACCGGTACCGGGTTATCAGGAATCCCCGGATAACAACGCCGCTTATCCAGAAGAGATTCTTATTTATACCCGTTTTCCCATTATGCTGTATAAACGAGGAATTGTGATGAAGATCAGCCGTATGTATCTGGTATGCATTGTGCTTACGCTTGCATGTTTTTCGGTAGTCTCTGCTGCCGAACCTATTGGCGGGAATCAGGGCTGGATTGCAGTTCACTGTAATGTTGACGGAGCACAGGTCTATTTCGATGGAACGTATGAAGGTGTAATAGCCGGAGGCGTTCTTACCGTGCCTGTCTACAGCACCGGTACCCCCTTAAAAACATTCACCGTAAGTAAGGATGGATACACTCCGTACAATGGTCCCATTCCGGCCATGCCGGGCAAGGGAGAGACCTTCGATGTCTATGCTACCCTGAATGCAGCGGTTCCGACCACCGCTGCGGTTATTGGTGGCGGCCAGGGATGGTACGTTGTCAACTGTAATGTGAACGGAGCCACCGTTTCATTTAATAATCAGGTTGTCGGTGTAATCACCCAGGGAACACTGACCGTCCCGGTCTATACTACCGGTACTCCCTATACAATCTATACCGTGTCGATGAATGGCTACCTGCCATATACCGCCACCTTAAACAGTGTCCCTGCTCCCGGGGAGAGTGTCTCGCTCTATGCTACCCTCAACCCGGCGCCAACAGCACCTCCAACGGCACTACCTGCTCCGGCACCCACAAAATCGCCCCTGCCCCTTGTCCTCATCCTCACTGGATTGGGAATGGCCGGAGTGATCTCCTGCCGTAAGGGACGCGACTGATCCCTGCAGATCCATTTTATCTTTTTTTTAAATTTTCGAGAAAAAAAGGCCTTTCCTGTTTGAGGGTGATAACGGGAACTTGCCAGGGGGGTTACCGTGCAGGATGCATGCGATGAACACCGTATACCTGTCTCTTTTCTGAGATACGGGTGATATAAAAAAGTGAAAAAACCTTTACCGGGAGGGTTTTTCTGCCGGGTTACCGGGGGTATCCGACATCACCTTCTCAATATCCTGCCGGAATTTTTCGAAATGGAGTTCATCGAGTTGCTCGGATAAGAGTCTCCCGCTCCATGCGCGACGGTACACCCAGTCAACGATCTTCTGAATGACTACCAGTACCTGTTCTTCGGTCTCAACGGTCAGGAGTTGTCGGCCGATCTTGGGATGTCTCCCTCTCCTTCCGCCAACGGTGATGAGAAAATGCCGGTGTTCTGCTTTGAGAAGATCAAAATGGCACGACTGGATGCATACCCCGCACTGGATGCACTTGTCATCGGTGAGCACGGATATACCATTACGGATCCTGATCGCCTTTTCCTTGCAGTATTCGACACAGGATCCACACCCGGTACAAAGACCGGGTGTCCGCAGCGGGCGAACTCTCCCGATGACCCCAATCTCATTGAGCATGGGGCTGGTACAGGCATTCGGGCAACCGGACAGTGCGATGCGCATCTTTACCGGCATCTCCTTTCCGAACAGTCTCTCATCAATTTTCCGGGCGAGACTGATGGTATCGATATTGGCAAATTTGCAGCGTTCGACACCAGGGCAGGCAATGATATTGACAATCTCGTCTTTCTCAGAGCCAACCGGGGTCTCATTTTTTGCAAGAGCTTTTTCAACTTTTTTTAGCAGGGCCGGTCGGACATGCGGGATCTCGAGGGTCTGCCGGGTGGTGCAGTGAACCGTTCCGGATCCATATTTTTTTGCGATCTGCGCAATGCCTCGTAATTGTTCAACCGAATAAATACCTGCCGGGGCCCTGATACGAATGGTACAGAAGTCTGCGTCCCGTTCGGTGATGACGCCCCCTTTCATGTGAATACCAAAATCCGTGCGCATTGATCAGTAATAGGTAAAAACCTCTTATTAATGATGAGGTCCTGACACAAAACGATCCGAACTGGCAGAATCAATTCCCTGTCCCTGAAGAGGTACCGACACAAACGGTTACCTTTTGGACAGGTACTGATGCAGCGTGAGATGGCTGCAAAATAAAACAAGCAATAGATCGCAGACCTCCCGGTTTTCTCAAAGGAATCTGTTATGGGTGACCGGTCACTTCTCTTTAGTCAGATATCCATAGGAACTCCGGGTTTGGCAGCCCATTCACTTCGAGGAATATTTCCCGGAACCCTGATCGGTATGGATACACATAAAACCGATGCAGGACAATCTGTTTTATCATCTGGGGATGAAGTCCACCATCAATCGTCTGATCAGGGATGATGACTTCTGTTTTACCGGTACCCGTATCTGCACCCGGCGTTTTGATCCATCAAATGCCTGCCATAAATGCCTGGGGAAACAACCGGGGATCCTGCCAGGGTTAACCGGCCGTGCAGGAATAATAACCCGTACTGGTAAAATGACGATGGCTGGAACAATTTAACGAGGTATATCAATGTCACAACAACTCGGGGGACAACCCATAATTATCATGAGAGAAGGAGCAACGACAAACCGGGGAGAGGACGCCAAGAACAGTAATTTTGCCGCTGCACGAGCGGTTGCCACGGCAGTCCAGTCAACCCTCGGCCCCAAAGGTATGGATAAGATGCTCATCGACGGGATGGGAGACATCACCATCACCAATGACGGTGTCACCATCCTTAAGGAGATGGATATCGATCACCCTGCCGCAAAGATGATGGTCGAAGTTGCAAAGACCCAGGACGCCGAGGTTGGCGATGGTACGACAACCGCAGTCATCATTGCAGGCGAACTCTTAAAGAATGCCGAAGTGCTTCTCAAACAGAAAGTCCACCCGACCAGCATTGCCGAAGGTTACCGCATGGCAGCCCAGAAGGCACTCCTGCTGCTCGACAAGTACGCCATCACCGTAAAGCCGACGGATACCGTTATGCTCAAGAAGATTGCAGAGACTGCACTCACCGGCAAGAACTCGGAAGTTGCAAAAACCCATCTCTGTGACATCATTGTCCGGGCAGTCACGTTCGTCACCGATGATGACGGCACCGCAGACCTCGCCCACATCAATGTCGAGAAGAAAGTCGGCGGCTCGATCGATGATTCAGCCCTCATCGAAGGCATGGTTATCGATAAGGAACGCGGGCACCCCAATATGCCCAAGATGGTCAAGGATGCCAGGATCCTGCTCCTGAATGCAGCGCTCGAATTCAAAAAGACCGATGTGAATGCAAAGATCCATATCACTTCACCCGGCCAGTCACAGGCTTTCCTCGATGGTGAGGAACAGATGGTTCACGATATGGTGAACAAGGTTATCAAGAGCAAGGCAACGGTTGTCTTCTGCCAGAAAGGCATCGATGATGTTGCGCTGCACTACCTCACAAAAGCAGGCATCCTTGCAGTCCGCAGGTTAAAAAAGAGCGATATTGAGAATATTGCCCGGGCAACCGGAGCCAGTATTGTCAACAGCGTAGATACCATCACGGCAAAGGATCTCGGCTCGGCCGGTCTTGTCGAAGAGAAGACGGTCTCAAACGATGAGATGATCTATATCTCGAAGTGCAAAAACCCCAAATCCGTCTCCATCATCGTCCGTGGCGGAACAGAGCATGTGGTTGATGAACTCGAACGAGCCATCCATGATGCTCTCATGGTTGTCAGTGTCGTTGTTACCGGGAAAAAGATTGTTCCCGGTGGCGGAGCCCCAGAGACTGAACTGTCATTAAGACTCCGCGAGTATGCCTCAACGGTTGGCGGCCGCAATCAGCTTGCCATTGAATCGTTCGCAAGTGCAATGGAGGTCATCCCCCGCGTTCTTGCTGAGAATGCCGGTCTTGATCCCATCAATATATTAGTTGATCTCAGGGCAGCCCATGAATCGGGAAAGAAGACCTTCGGGCTTGATATTGTGTCCGGCAAACCTGCTGACATGCTCAAGGCCGGCGTTGTCGAACCCCTCCGGGTAAAGACCCAGGCCATCTCCAGTGCGGCAGAGGCAGCAGTCATGATCCTCCGCATCGATGATGTCATCACCTCTTCAAAGTCCGGTGGCATGCCACCCGGTATGTGAAATTATTAATAACCTTTTTTTTCTTCGAACCCTTTAAAAAAAAAGTCCAGATCCGTTCGACAGCGGTGAAAAATCTGTGAACTGACTCTGCTCTGATCTGGTTGTTTTTGCCTTTGGAGATGTCGGATGTTTTTTTTTTAAAAGATCGCTTATCCTGTTGTAAGACGGGTCTGATTTATGTTTACTTCTCTTTTTCCATAATTCACGTCGGATAACGGATCTTTTTATCTCCCCGGCTCAATAAAAACCTGACGAAACCTTAACAAACTCTCCTGCCGAAAATATTGGCACTATGTGGAAGGCAGTGGAGATCGATGCGTGGATCGCGGGGAGGCAGTCAAGCCTCGAAGATGTCCGGACCACCGTAACAGAGATCATCGGCCGTGTGCAGAACGAGGGAGATGCTGCACTTATTGACCTGGCAAAGAAGCACTGTGAGCTCACCGAGATTGCAGTCTCGGATGATGAGCGCGAGGATGCCTACGAGAAGGTTGATGCAAAGATCATCGAGAGCCTGATCGAGGCCCATGCCCGCATCGAGCGCTTCCACGAACTCCAGAAGCCCCGGGATCTCTGGTTACAGGAGATGGAACCCGGCATTGTGCTCGGTGTCAAGACCACGCCCTTAAACCGTGTCGGTCTTTATATTCCCGGCGGCCGGGCCGCGTACCCGTCATCCGCTCTCATGTGTGCAGTACCCGCCCGGGTGGCCGGGGTAAGGGAGATCTGCGCCTGCTCCCCGCCTCCGATCAAACCGTTAACGCTTGTTGCGCTTGACATCGCTGGTGTCACTGAGATCTACAATGCCGGTGGTGCCCAGGCAGTTGCCGCCATGGCGCTGGGAACCGAGTCCATACGCCCGGTCCAGAAGATTGTCGGGCCCGGCAACGTGTATGTCACGCTGGCAAAGATGATGCTTCGCGAGAAAGTGGAGATCGATTTCCCGGCAGGACCCAGCGAGATCGGGATCATAGCCGATGAGACCGCTGACCCCCGCATCGTTGCAGCCGACATTCTTGCACAGTCCGAGCATGACCCCAATGCAGCCTGTATCCTGATCACCACCGACAAGTCTCTCCCGGCAAAAGTCGGCCGCGAGATAGAGGCGATGACCAAGGTTGCCCCACGGAGAGAGATCATCGAACAGGCGCTCAAGAACTCCGGGTATTATGTTGTGGGCACGATGGAAGAAGCGATTATTGCCTCAGATGCAGTTGCGCCGGAACACCTCTCGATACAGGTTGCCGACCCCTTATCCGTAGTTACGAAAGTCAGGAACGCAGGGGCAATCTTTGTCGGGCGCTACTCTGCAGTTGCCTGTGGTGACTATGCGGTGGGGACCAATCACTGCCTCCCCACTGCCGGGTACGCAAAGACCTATTCCGGTCTTGATGTGAATCATTTCTGCAAGTCGGCTTCAGTTGAGATCATCGACCGTGACGGGCTCGAGGCGATTGGAGATATCGTTGAGACCATTGCCGATGCAGAAGGCCTCCACGCTCATGCAGAGTCCGTGCGGGTGCGCAGGGTATCCGGCAGGAAATAAAATAGTCGGGGAGATCCCCTCATTTTTTTATCCTGGATGTGACTTTTTTTATTTTCTTCAAACAGGATCTTAAGTTTTTATCTGGATGTTTATCACTTCAGATGGGGTCGCCCGGCTGCCTTTCGGGGTCTCGCTGGGCAGGGAGGTTTTGTGTAACGATTCTTGAAAACTTTTTTTTCAATAATTTGAATCTCAATCTAAAAAGTAATCAAACCGCCGCACAGGAAGCCCCATCGGGGGCGGCGGTAACATCGTTTTTGGGGTATGGGGGCATCAGCCCCCGCATAAATGAACCAAGAAAAAAAGTCAATTAAAATTCCTATTTAAAAAAACCTATTCCCTTCTTCTCTCGAAATATCCTAGAAAAAGGACGCCGGTAATTCCCAGTGCTACAACCGGTAAAACCGGTTCAACCGGTGCTTCATTGGGTGGCTTATCGGATGGAAGAAAAACGATCTCTGTTGTCATGTAATCGCCTTTGACAAACCGCAGCCGGTCGACCGGGGAATCGACCACATATACCGTATAGGTGCCCGGCTTGAGGTCGCCCAGGATAACAGCAGTATCCCAGGTGTAGGACCAGGTGCCATTTTCAAGATGGACCGGTGCCGTGGTGAATAATCCGTGCCCGGCAGGAATATCGAGGTTGTCGAGCGTGACACCCCGGTTGTCAAGGTCAGGGCCGGTCACAAAGAGGTACACAGCAATCGTTTTGATCCCGGTCACGGTGCCACTGAGAGTGATTGCATCGCCGATATGGGCCTCATTCTCCGAGGCATTGAGGGTGAGGGTTACGGCTCCTGCTGCGGGATTGAGTGCGCACACCAGAAGTGCGGCAAGAAGGAACAGGAGAAATGCCCGGCGCATGCTGGAAGGGTGAGCTCTTAAACGGTAAAACATTGTCTTTTCCGGAAGGATCAGAACCTGACCACCATCACCGCCTCCTCTTCTTTCTTTAAATTGTCTTTCAGGTGATCTGCGTCAAAATCGTACACCTCACCGGGAGTATAATCCTCGTAGAGTTCGCACTTGTCCAGTACATCGACAAATTCTTTTAAGAATATACGGGGTATCACATCGATCCGTCCCCCGAAACGCGTGGTGATCTTTTTGATCATGGCGCGGATGAAGCGATGCGAGACCCGCTCCCGGTCCGGTTCCGTGTACGCCTGGGCATAGACATCCACCACTTTGAGTGCCACCAGTTCAAGTTTTGAGGTATCGAACTTCTCGAGCAGGATCTGCGGCTGCCGGGGGTTGCGGTAGGCATCGTTCTGCACCACACTGATCCGGTCAAAAAGTGGCGGGACCGAGCGGATCCCCCGGGAACCGTCGTACATGGCAGGAGTGCCGGTAAAGAGGAAGAAGCAGCGGGGCATATCGCCCCGGTCGAGTGCATCGATGATCCGGACGAGTGTATGGTAACCCTTCTCCCGCTGGTTGCGCTGCAGGCCCTGGGTGGTCTCCATCTCATCGACTGCGATTGCAATCCCGCTGTAGCCGGCACCGTGAATGATGGAGACGAGTCCCCGCAGGAAGATAAACGCGATCGTGTCATCGATCTCTCCTTTGATCCCTGCTTTCTGCTTGAAGTCCCGCCCGATATTTGGTTCACCTGCGATCCATCCCAGTGCTGCCTGTGCCAGTTGGAAGTCTCCGGTATTGTTCGCCCGGTAATAGGTGCGCAGTGCTGCTGCAAGAGCGGTGTTCACTTCGCTGATACCGCTGAGCGCAGTCTCGATCTCCCGCTCGGTCGCTTCTTCGAGTACAGTCTCCTCAAGGCCGGTCCCGCTCACCGAGAGCAACCGCTCTTCAATTGCAAAGAGCCAGTTGTCGAGAACCGTCTTGATCGCATGCTCTTCGCCCCCGGTACGGAGGTTTGCACATACCTGCTGGTAGATGCCTTTGATCTTGTAGAGCGGGGTTGAGGCAGAGATGATCACATGTGAGGTGACAAATCCCTTGGTCCGGGCGATCTCGAGTGCCCGGGCAACCAAAAACGTCTTGCCGCTCCCGTACTCGCCCCGGATAAACTTGAGATCCCCGCCACTCTGGGCAACGTAATCCAGTTGCCGGCTGATCACACCCTCTTCGACATCGAGCCCTACGGCGATCCTTTCCAGGCCGCTTGCCGGAACCGTGCCCCTGCGTAATGCATTGATGATGTTGATGCTCTCAAGCCGGCGCTGGTCCATCCGTTCAGATTCCGGTATATTCATAAGTTTCCCCATCCCCCCCAACTCCTTTCTTTGCGATCAGTAACAACCCCTGTGACGATGCTTTCTGGATGAGGCGGTTGACAATCCCAACCACCCTGCGGGTTTGGAGCACCTTTCGCAGTTCCATCTCATTTGCCGTCCGGTGCAGCCGGATGAACTCGAGGATCTTTGCCTCCTGTTCGGTAAGACCGAGCTGGTCGGTGATCACCTGTGCAGGGGGGGTGGCGGCTGCCCGTTTTTTTGCCGTGGGCATGTTCATGACCGGGCGATCGGCTACCGACTTCTTCTTGCAGGACCGGATCAGGGCAAGGAAATCCTCAAGGTGAATAACCTGGGTTTGGGCCGGCATCACATCCATCCCGCTCAGGCAGCAATACTTGCACCGGGCAAAGTCCTGCTCTTCGTGTGCATTGGTCCCGGCAATAAAAAAAGTCATTGCAAGAAGTTCAAGGCCTTCTGAATCCAGGGTCACCCGGCGGACTTCGAGTTTTGCAAGCAGCTGCTCCATCAACCGCTTTAAGCGGTGCATGGTGCCGTCCTGATCGACGATCACGGCGGCCACCCTGCTGAGGTCAGAACTCTTTTTCACGTTCGAGAGGATGTAGAGCATCACCTTCTCACACTCGCGTCCTTCTCCCTGTGCATCGAGGAAATGCGCATAGGCAATACCCCCGGTGAGATAATCAGACCGGTATGCCCGGTAATACCAGGACCGGGCTTCAGCAATATCACCGGCTCCTTCGCAGAGCAGGGCCGTTTCAAGAAGACTTGCGACATTCACATCCTCAGAAACAATGCCACAGAACCTGCGCTTTGCTTCCTCTGCGGGTAACCACACGGTTATGTGCCGGCGGTACCTGCGGATGATGGTCCTGAGCAGGTCAAGATCGTTTTTAGTGGCCAGCTCGTCCTGGATCAGGTGCTCGTAGGTAAGAAGGGTACTCTCTCTTCCCTCTCCTGCCTCAGCCCGGGCCGCGAGCTGATCGCAGACCAGAAGGCGATAGAGCGGCTTTGGTGAAAGTTCGACAAGTGCCCGGGCAGTCCCGAGTGCTTTTTCTGCCTGCCCGTGGGCCTGCAGGAGCAGGACATAATCAAAGAGGATCTCACCATCGGAATCCGGCCCGAGATGTTCGGCATATGCCTCGATAGACGCCGGTGCATCGTAGCAGGAAAGGGCAGAGAGGTATTTTTTCAGCACGGCCGGGTCCCGGGTCTCTTTGTAAATCCGGTTTGCCAGTTCTGCAGCAGCGGGGAAGTTGCCGGTCGTTATGAGCGCATCGACATATTCATGGCCCGGGGCAGTGCCGCTGCCCAGCATCTCATGGGTCGAGAGGGCCTCGGCAGCCTCACCGATCCCAAGCAGCGCCTGCATCAGGTGCCGGACATCTGCCGGTTTCTTACCCATCTGTACGAGCCTGCGGAAGACGGGCAGTGCAGCCCGGTGATCCTTATGAGCGAGGAGATATTCTGCATACGTTCGCAGGGCATCCTGGTTGGATGGATCCAGGTGGACGGCAGTTGCGTATTCCGCGATCGCTCCTTCATCCCCCCGGGCTTCGAGCACTTTTGCCAGGTAACTGTGCACATAGGAAGAGTCTGGCATCGTCTGTGCAAGATCCTTAAAAAAGACTTCCGCATCATCGAGTCTGCCCATATAGTAGAGGTTTGTGGCAGCAAGCACATCGATTGCAGGATCCTTACCGGTCTCTAAAATGATGGTGCAGAGCTGGCCTGACTCGATATACCGCCCGTCTTCAAAGAGCCGGAACGCCTCTTTCTTCTGCTCTTCTCTCGAGAATGGTATCATACGTTTCCCGGACCGAACCGGATTGCAAAAAGCCCTTTGAGCATCCGGAGCATGTCCCGCTTCTGCACCCGTGAATCGCCCGTGTTCTGCCAGACAATGGGCACTTCGGTTACCGTATATCCTGCCTGCTGAAGTCGCCAGAGTAGTTCGACATCGAACTCAAATCCCCGTGACGTCATCTTTGGCAGTACCGCATCGATAGACGTTTTTGTAAATACCTTGGCCCCGCACTGGGTATCATTGTAGGTGAGGCCGAAGAGGAGGCGGATCAGGAGATTGAACGCCCGGCTCTCCATCCGGCGCAGGATTCCCTGCCTGATGCGGAGGGTTGAGCCCGGTACCCAGCGCGATCCGATCGCACCATCGGATGAGGGTAGGTGGGTAAAGAGTCGCTGCATCTCGGCAACACTCGTGGAACCGTCAGCATCGAAGTATCCCACAAACGGTGTTCGGGCGGCTTTTAGCCCTTCAATCACGCCCCCACCTTTGCCCAGACGGTGATCGAAGACAAGGCAGCGGATCGATAGATCCTGGCGCTCGGCCGCGATCCTGCTGACACACTCAGCAGTCCGGTCTGTCCCGTCACAGACCACGATAAGTTCCCCGTCAAAGGCCGGTATCTCATCGAAGAGGACCTTGATACGGTTCTCCTCGTTGTAAGCGGGGATGATGAGACTGAACGATACACCGGGGGGGGTCATTTAAGGTCTGGCTCCATTGGACAAAGATCTATTGATAAAGAGTGTCAGATTGTGTGGAATTTTGCTGAACGGACTCTTTGCATTAGTACACGGTATGAATGTACTATATTCGTGGGCAGAGTATCCCAATAACATTACTGGTGCTTGAGCAG
This sequence comes from Methanomicrobiales archaeon, assembly GCA_037141115.1. Taxonomy (GTDB): domain Archaea; phylum Halobacteriota; class Methanomicrobia; order Methanomicrobiales; family Methanospirillaceae; genus Methanoregula. The sequence continues at coordinate 13,664 of JBAXDE010000012.1, forward strand.
GTGCCGGGCAAGTGCAGTTGGGGGTGCTGTTGAGGGACGGTATTTTTCTGCCATTTCGAGCGCGGTCTTCCGGAGCTCCTGGTGCTCGGCAAGGCAACTTTCCGGTGGCGGGGATTTTCTGAGGATGGCCGATGTGTTCTCGGTAATCTGGATAAGTTCGGTTGCGATCACTGCATTGAGCCAGATGAGGTCAGCGAGCATCTCTTTTGTTTCAGCGTCCTGCATGGTAAACAGGTCATGGATGTTTACCCTATTTATATCTCGGGAATTCCCGTTCAGGGTTTTGAGATTTTTATTATCTCTTTTTGGTATTTCATCGATATTATCAAAAAATTCCTCCCCAGCCAGAACCGGAAAAGGTATGAAAAGGGTGTTCTGATTGTGAAAAAAAGTCATGGGGAATTATCCAATGCCGGATAATCCGACTATTATGATGAGAATCCCGAGTGCCAGCACCACATAGGCGACATTGAATCTTTTCACGAGCCTGAGCAGGTAATCCCGGGTGAGATACCCGACAATAAAAATGGATGCAAAAAGGATAAGCCCGTCTGCTATCGGAAAGGTTGTCAGGCCTCCGCCAATGTATAAGAGAATCTCTGCAAAGAGCACGGTTGGAATACTTAAAAAAAAAGCTCAGGTAGAAACTGCTCTCACTGTCAAAACCGCGCCAGATCAGACCCGTAGTACTTGTACCGGAACGGGAGATGCCGGGAAGGGAGCTGAGGCCCTGTAATAGCCCGGTCAGGACCCCGTCTTTCCAGGTGACTTCATCTGTTGTCCTTATGGAATTGCCCTTATGGGAGAGAAGCAGTAAGCCGGTTACAATCAGGCCGGCACCCATTACCGCATACAAAATCCCGGCATCGAAGGCAGTGAAGAACATTTTCTCCAGCAGTAACAGGGGGACTCCCAGCAGGCCGGTAAAAACGAGTGCTGTAAAAAGAAACCCGGCCTTTCCCTGTGAGTGGCACCCGATATCCAGGGGCTTTTCGTATCCTCTCGAAAAAGTGGGGGAAGGTATAAATCCGGTCACAAATATATT
>JBAXDE010000013.1:0-14335 GCA_037141115.1 Methanomicrobiales archaeon
TAATGGAGAACCGTTCGTCCCAGCAGCAGCTCTGGTGTCACTGTAAACAGTAACTAATAAATAACCATTAACAATGAATTTAACTATTAAGTTCATATTTCAATTAATGACGAAGTGTGATAATTGCGGGAAGGATGTGGGACTTCCAACAGAGTGTTCATATTGTGCTGGAAAATTTTGCCAAGATTGCAGATTGCCTTCAAATCATAACTGCAAAAATAAAGAAAAATGGGAAAACACAAGACCCACTAAAAAGTATGATTGGACTTAAAAATTTTGATTAATCTCAATCGATTGAAAATTATTTTTTAAAAAAAAAGAGAGTCCTAAATCTTATCGCCCGATATCCGGGCACACGTTGCGGTAAAGATCCCGGGCATCCCACGGATCTCCTCCATGACACTCTCGGGCACTTCGCTGTCCACGTTCAGGACCATGATTGCGTGCTCACCGGGATTAATCCGGCCAACCTGCATGCCGGCAATATTGATATTGGATTTCCCGAGGATGGTTGAAGCACGCCCGATAACACCCGGCTTGTCCAGGTGGCGTGACACAATCACGTAGCCTTCGGGGATCATATCCATCGTGTAGCCGCCGACTGCGACAATGCGGCTGCGGCCCTTGAAAAAGACCGTGCCGCTGACCGTCTCTTCTCCCTTGTCGGTCTTGACCCGGATGGTGATGAGGTTCTTGAACCCGCTGGACTCCTGCGTAACGGTCTCGCTGACCGCGATACCACGTTCCTTTGCAATGAAATCCGCGTTCACGATATTGACCGGTGCCTGGAGCACCGGGTCGAGAAGTCCCTTGAGGGCCAGACGGGTAACATACTTCATGCTGCCGGCATAGGCAGAGAGTTCCCCGCCATAGATCAGCTCAACTGAGGAGACTCGGCCGGCCGCGATCTGCGTGACAAAGCGTCCCATCTTCTCGGCCAACTGGGCAAAGGGTGCGAGCACATCAGCAAGTTCAGCGGGAACCATCGGAGCGTTGACCACGTATTTCGCAGACCCGCCCTTGAGAACTTCAATACACTGCTTTGCGACTGAGACTGCCACATTGACCTGGGCCTCGACCGTGCTTGCCCCAAGGTGGGGGGTCACGATAACCTGGTCGAGGGTGAGGAGCGGGGATTCCGTCGGGGGCTCAGTCTCAAAGACATCGAGGGCTGCACCGGCAACCTTGCCACTCTTGATCGCATCATAGAGTGCCTTCTCATCGATGATACCGCCACGGGCACAGTTGATGATCCGGACACCGTCTTTCATTGTCGCGATGCTCTTTTCATTGATGACGTGCTTCGTCTCGGCGATCAGGGGGGTGTGGACGGTGATCACATCGGCGACCTTGAAGAGGTCTGCCATGGACATCATCTGGACACCGAGCTGGGCTGCCCGTTCCTGCGTTATGAACGGATCATAGGCCACGCATTTCATGTCCATCGCGTTTGCACGCTTGGCCACTTCGCGCCCGATACGACCGAACCCGACAATCCCGAGCGTCTTCTCGTTGAGTTCCACGCCCATGAACTTGCTGCGCTTCCACTCCTTCTTCTTGAGGCTCGCGTTTGCCTGCGGGATGTTGCGGGCAAGGGACTGCATCATGGCCATCGTGTGCTCGGTTGCGGCAAGGGTATTTCCCTCGGGCGCATTGGCGACAATGATTCCTTTGCGGGTCGCCGCATCCATATCGATATTGTCCACACCGACACCGGCACGACCGATGAACTTCAACTTCTTACCGGCCTCAATCACCTTTGCATTGACATCCGTGCTGCTCCGCACAAGCAGGGCATCGTAGTCCCCGATGATCTTCAGGAGCTCTTCTTCCTTAAGGTCTGTCTTAACGTCCACGTCAACTGCTGCCCGCAGGATAACAAGCCCTTCTTCCGCCAGTGGATCACTGACGAGCACCTTTGCGTTTGCCATAAAAACCCATAGAATATAGGCGCCATCCTTAATCAGGGTTATTCTTTACCTGCCGGCAGGCGCTCATGCCGGATTTATTAAAAATTCACGAAAAAAGGACCCGCTCCCGCGGGAACCGGTGACGAAATTGTGACGGGCGATGATAATTATTAAACAGGGTGGCGATGAGATCATAAGTGGTGCGAACATGAAAAATGTCCCTACAATTCTCTGGCTTGAGGAGATCCGGAAGGAAGATATCATTTCTGTCGGGGGTAAGGGTGCGTCTCTTGGAGAGATGGCGTCCATTGGACTCCCCGTACCGAGAGCTTTCGTGGTCACTGCACAGGCATTCCGCAGGTTTTTAGTTGAGACCAATCTTGAAGAGAAGATTTTTTCATCGTTCGAGAATCTCGATGTTGAAGATAATGAGGCGCTGGAGAGAGCAGCCGATCATGCCAAACTGCTGGTGATGACGGCAAAAATGCCGGCGGTCATGAGTGATGAGATCAAAAAGGCGTACAAGAAGATGTCTGCCGATAATCTCATTGTCGCCGTGCGCTCCAGCGCAACCGCAGAAGATCTCCCGGACGCCAGCTTTGCCGGCCAGCAGGAGACTTATCTCAATATCAAGGGGGAGGTAAACCTCCTCGACTCAATACAGAAGTGCTGGGCATCGCTCTACGGGGCCCGGGCAATTTACTACCGGGCAAAGCAGGGATTCGATGACCACACGGTCAATATCGCAGTCGTAATCCAGCAGCTCGTCCACTCCGAAAAGGCGGGAGTTATGTTCACCTCCCACCCGATCACGGGCGAACCCAATACCATCATCGAAGGTTCGTGGGGACTGGGCGAGGCAGTAGTCTCCGGCTCGGTCTCTCCCGACAAATATGTCTTTGACCAGCGGACCGAGAAGGTCATCGACACGTTCATCGCAAACAAGAAGATCGAGATCATCGCTGATGGCGACCACGGGACAAAACTCGTGGATGTATCACCTGCCCGGCAGGACTTACAGGTACTCTCAGACGCAGAAGTGGCCAAGCTCGGCATGTATGGCAAGATCGCCGAGAACCATTACGGTATTCCGCAGGACGTTGAATGGGGCATTGTAAAGGGGACAATCTATATCCTCCAGTCCCGCCCGATCACCACCATTGGAGCAAAAAAGGAGAATAAGAGTGTGTCCGGACCAAAAGGGGAAGCAAAGATCATCCTGAAAGGCCAGGGTGCAGCACCCGGTATCGCTTCAGGAAAAGTTGTCGTCATCCGCGATGTCAAAGATGTAGGGTCAGTACGGGAAGGCGACATCCTTGTCACGAAGATGACCAACCCCGACATGGTGCCTGCCATGCGCAAGGTGGCTGCGATCATCACCGATGAAGGCGGCATGACCTGCCATGCGGCGATCGTGAGCCGGGAACTCGGCACACCCGCAATTGTCGGGACCAAGAATGCGACCAATGTGCTCAGGAACGGGCAACTGATCACGGTCGATGGCGAGATGGGACTCATCTACGAAGGGTTGCTCCCGCAGGCAGCAGCCCCGGTGCAGGGAGCAGCCCCCCAGCGGCTGGTTGCCCAGGCATCCCAGATCATCACGGCAACCAGTGTAAAGGTGAACGTATCCATCCCCGAAGCAGCAGCACGGGCAGCTGCAACCGGTGCCGATGGCGTTGGCCTGCTCCGGATCGAGCACCTGATTCTCGGTCTGAACAAGACACCGGGCTGGTATATCGCCAACAACCGGGAAGACGAGTTCGTCAAGGAACTCCACGATGGCATCAAGATTGTACTTGACGCCTTCCCGGGAAAGACCGTCTGGGTCCGGACCCTCGATGCACCAACCGATGAATTCAGGAACATGCAGGGAGGCGAGAGCGAACCCCACGAGCACAACCCGATGCTTGGCTGGAGAGGTATCCGCCGCGATCTCCAGAGCCCCGACCAGTATCGCATGCAGGTTGAAGCGTTCAAACGCCTCTGGAAAGAAGGGTACGAGAATCTCGGCATCATGTTCCCGATGGTCTCGCATCCCGACCAGTTCCTGGGCGCAAAAGAGATGATGCGGGCCTGTGGTGTTGATGTCGAGAAGGTAGATCTCGGTATCATGATCGAGATCCCGTCGTCCGCGATCATGATCGAGGAGTTCTGTAAGTGCGGGATCAAGTTCGCATCGTTCGGAACCAATGACCTGGTCCAGTACACGCTTGCCATCGACCGCAACAACGAGAACGTGGCGGACATGTACCAGCCGCAGCACCCGGCCGTCCTGCACCTGATCCACAATGCAATCCAGGTGTGCAGGGCCTACAATATCGAATGCTCGATCTGCGGCCAGGCCGGCTCTGACCCGAAGATGGCAACCTGGTTAGTTGAGCACGGTATTACGAGCATCTCGGCCAACATCGATGCCATCGCAAAGATCCGCGAGGCTGTTGCCCGCACAGAAAAGCGCATTATCCTCGAAGCCGCGAGATCAAAAGATGCTGAATAAGGGTTGTTCTGAAGAAGAACTCTTCTCTTTTTTCTCTCAAAAAAAACGAGAGGACCTGGATCATGCATACATCCTGAGCTCCATGTGCACGATCCCCCACCCGGTTGCGGTGCGGGCGCACTGCATGTTCATGGAGACCAATCTCGGCGACCCGGGCCTCTTTCCCGGCACCGCATCCCTTGAACAGCTCCTGATCCGACGGTTCGGAAACCTCTATCACTGCCCGAACGCCGGGGGATATGCCACCAGCGGGGGCACCGAGTCCAATCTCCAGGCCCTCCGGCTGGCCAAGGTGCAGAGGAAAGAGGTCACCTACCCGAATGCAATCATTCCGGAATCAGCCCACTTCTCGTTCAAGAAATCCTGCGATATCCTGGGCATTGAGATGCGGGGCGTGCCGCTGACTGACGAACTGCGGATGGATGCCGATGCCGCTGCAGAACAGATCGACAGCAACACGATAGCCCTCGTGGGAATCGCCGGCACCACCGAGTACGGCATGGTTGATCCGATTGCCTCCCTTGCAAAGATCGCACACCAGCACACTATCTTCTTCCACGTGGACGCAGCATTTGGCGGCATGGTCATCCCGTTCCTGGATAAGCCGATCCCGTTCGACTTCTCCCTGCCCGGCGTGACAACAATCGCGGTCGATCCCCACAAGATGGGTATGAGCACGATCCCGGCCGGCTGCCTGCTCACCCGGGAGCCGGACATGCTCAATGCCCTCAACATCGACACCCCGTATCTCACGGTAAAACAGGAGTTCACCCTTGCCGGCACCCGCCCGGGGGCGCCGGTTGTCGGGGCACTGGCGGTAATGGACTATCTCGGGGTTGAGGGTATGCGGGCGATCGTAAAGGGCTGCATGAAGAACACAGAGCGCCTGATCGCCGGCATGGAAACCTTTGGCTTCCCGCGGGCGGCAACTCCTGACGTGAATGTTGCGACATTTGTTGCAAAGAAAGAAGATATCCCGGGGCCCTGGAAAGTCTCCTGGACCCGGCCGGGCAACCTGCGGATCGTCTGCATGCCCCACGTGCATGCCGGACGCATTGAGGCGTTTTTAAAAGATATTGGTGAATTACATGCTTGACCGACTGGTAGAATCCTTAGAAACCTGCCCCATGGTAAAACGGGGAGAGTACAACTATTTCATCCACCCGATCACCGATGGCGTGCCGGTCGTTGACCCGGCACTCCTCCGCGATGTCTGCACCGCGATGATCAAAGTGATGGACCTGAATAACGTGGACAAGATCGTTGTCGTAGAAGCCATGGGCATCCACATCGGGTCTGTTCTCTCCACCATGACCGACATCCCAATGGTTGTGATGCGCAAGCGGGAGTACAAGTTACCGTTTGAGATCCCGGTCCACCAGACCACCGGATATTCCAAGGGTGAATTGTATCTCAATGGCGTGTACAAAGGCGACCGCGTTGTGATCATCGATGATGTGGTGAGCACGGGTGGCACCATGAAGGCGCTCTTAAAAGCGCTTGAGATTGCCGGAGCCGAGGTTGTCGATGTCTGCATCGCAATCCAGCGGGGCGATCCGGATATCGGAAGGCCCTACAAGTCCCTGGTAAAGATCGTTGTTGACGAAAAGGTGCACGTGGTTGAACGATATATCTAATCTGGTCAGTAAGTTACAACAGCGGGGGGCACACAAGGTTGCCCTCCAGTTTCCCGCCGGACTTAAGCGGCGGGCAGCGGAGTATGCCGTTGCACTCAGGGCAGCCGGTTTTGAGGTGATCATCAACGGCGATCCCTGCTATGGTGCCTGCGATCTCGCCCTCGATACCCTTGATTATGCCGATGTGCTCGTGCATTTCGGGCACACGCCGGTGGACGAACAGGAAAATGTGATCTTCGAACCCTACCCGGTAGACTTCGATATCGCGGTGCTGGCACACGCGATCCCCCTCCTGAAAGAGAAGACCGTGGGGCTCGTTACCACGGTGCAGCACGTTCACCTCATTCCCGTAATGGAATCGTTCCTGCGGGAGAAGGGAATGGATGTGCGGGTAACTGACGGGGGAACCCGGGCACCCAACCGGGGGCAGGTGCTCGGGTGCAGTTTTATGGCAGCCCGGGCTACCAAAGCGCCTGAAATTCTCTTTGTCGGTACCGGTGTCTTCCACCCGATAGGCATTGCCCTCTCCACCGGGGCCCGGGTGATCGCGCTCGATCCGCTGACCGGAATCGCCCAGGAAGTGAGCGGGGATGCACTCCTGCGCCGGCGTTTCGCGGTGATAGAAAAGGCCCGGGGTGCCAGAACGATCGGCATCATCGTGAGTTCCAAGAGCGGGCAGAAGCGAATCGCACTCGCAGAGCGCTTATCAGCTCTCTCGCCCAAAGCAGTGATCATTACCATGCGGGAGGTGAGCCCGGACGAGCTGCTCAACCTCGGGTTTGCCTGCTACGTGAACACGGCCTGCCCCCGGCTCGCCTACGATGACCAGGTACGCTTCCCCGCACCCGTCCTCTCCCCGCAGGAGTTCGAGATCCTCTGCGGTGTGCGGACCTGGGACAACTATGCCATTGACGAGATCGTATGAAATTAAAACAGCTTGAGATGACACTCCAGAAGGCGAAAGGGTACGAGAAGCCCCGGCCTTCGCTCGAACAATACATGACCCCCGCCCCGCTTGCCGCCCGCATGCTCTACCATGCCCTCATGAAAGGCGATATCGAGGGAAAGAATGTCTGCGATCTCGGGAGCGGCACCGGGGTGCTGGCAATAGGGGCTGCACTCCTGGGAGCAACATCAGTAAAAGGAGTAGAGAAAGATCCCAATGCCGTAGTTGTGGCAGAGGAGAACGCCGCCCTCTTTGGAGTTGACGTGGAGTTCATCACCGCAGATATCCAGGACAAATCACTGCCGGAGAAGCTTGGCGCCTGCGACACCGTGATCATGAACCCGCCATTCGGGGCACAGAAGATCCATGCCGATCGCCCGTTCGTTGACCTGGCACTTACCGCAGCCCCCGTAGTGTACAGTATTTTTAATGCGGGGTCCACCCCCTTTATCAAAGCCTTCATCCGTAAACGGGCCGAAGTTGCCGAACAGGTCGGCAGTGCCTTTGCCATCAAACGCACCTTTGCCTTCCACACCCGGGACGTGCTGGAGTTCGAGGTCGAGATCCTACGACTGGTACGGAAACAATAACCCCGCAAAAAAGCGCAACAAAGACGGTCACGGGACTAGCCGCAGCCCACATGGTCACCGACATCTACATGCCGGTGCTCCCTGCGATCCTGCCCCTGCTTATTTTGAACAACGGGTACTCGTATTTTACCGCAGGGCTCCTCATCACGGCCTACAATGTCACCTCATCCTTCACCCAGCCGGTGATCGGCTGGCTCTCCGACACCAAAGGCCTGACCATCAATATCAGCATCAGCCTGCTCATCTCGGCGGTATTTGTCGCCCTGATGGGCATTGCCCAGAACTATTACCTCATCATGCTCTTTGCCATCCTCGCTGCACTCGGGCATGCCTGTTTCCACCCGGCTGCACTGAGCATGGTAAGCCGCCTCTGCACCAGCGAGAACCGGGGCCGGCTCACATCCTACTTTGTGGTCGGGGGGAACTTCGGGTACGCCATTGGCCCGGTGCTGGCCGGGGGACTGGTATGGTGGCTGGGACTCCCCGGGCTGCTGCTCCTGGTCCTGCCGGCCATTGTCATGGTCTTTGCATTACGGTATATTTTGCCCGGGGGAATCACCCGGGCCTGCCCCCCGGCCACGGTGCCGGTCGATACACCGCATACTGTCACGTCAAAAAAACCGTTCATCATCCTGATGATCGCATCCATCCTCCGGGCATGGGCGATCTTTGCCGCCATCACGTTCCTGCCCATGTATCTCGTCACGCAGGGCTATGACCTGGTCATGGCAACCCTGATCGTCACCCTGATGCTGCTCTGCGGGGTAGCCGGGCAGGTTGTGGGAGGGCATTTCTCGGACCGGTACGGCAGGAAAGAGTTCATGATCTTCGGGCTTGTTCTCTGCATCCCCCCTTTCGGCCTCTTCATGATGACTGGTGGGATCCTGTCGATCATCGGTCTGCTCCTCTTCGGGTTCTTCCTCTGGTCCACCTTTGCGGTTGCCGTTGCCATGTCCCATGAACTCCTGCCCGGAAATGTGGGGCTCGCCTCCGGCATCATGCTCGGACTTGCGATCGGCTTTGGAGGTCTCGGGGTTGCTGTCAACGGGATCATCGCCGACCATTACTCGCTTGCCGCAGCGCTCGGAACAATCCCCATTCCCATTGCCGGGGCCATCATCCTGATGTGTGTACTTCCCTACCCGTGGAAGACGCTCCACCGGTGGAGCCCCCCTACACCCCAGTGAACGCCATTATCCTTATATGGTCAGTCAGATTATGAGATCATTGAGGATTGATTATGGACAAGACGGGTATTATTGCATTAATCATAGGAATTGTTCTGTGTGCACTGGGAGGACTCGCCATCTGGGCATTCCTTCCCGAGGTCATCATAGCAGTAAAAGGACTCATCGGGATTGCAGTCGTCTGCGTAGCTCTTATGATGATCGTCTTTGGCATACTGATCATCAAAGATTAAATCAGGTTGCAAAGGAAGGCACGATCTGCAGGAAAAAAGAAAAACTTATTTTATTTTTCACACTTTTACGACAATGCACTGCGAACCGGCAGTTTCGAGGATCGGTTCGCGCTTGTCTGCAAAAAAGTCATCAAATGCCTTTTTTACACCCGGTGCAGTGACATAATCGTGAGAAAGGATGACTCCCCCCGGAGACATCCGGGAGTAGAAGAACTCCAGACACATCTTCGTGCTCTCGTACGTGTCGACATCAAGATTCACCATAGAGAAGATCTTGTCCTTTACCGGTTCGGAAGTTCCGGGGAAGATCCCTTTATAGAAGAACACGTTGCTGTTGCCTTTGAGATATTCCTGTACCGAATCATAGGATGCCGCAAACTTGCCTTCGTAAAACGGCCAGACCATATCGATATCTTCCACTTTTGGCAATCCTTCAAAAGTATCGAAGAGGTGAAGGGCTTTGTCACCTTTCGCAGAGCAGATGATCTTTGCCGAACCGCCCTTGTAAACACCTACTTCCGCAATATCGCCGGGCACTTTTAGCGTCCTTTTCACGGACATATAGATATGAAATGCCTCGATGTCCTCTAACAGCAGTTCGGTTTCAGAACGGATCTTCTTTAGGATCTGTGCAAACTCTTTGCGATCGGAACAGCCATAATGAGAGAACCTGCCCCGGTTTGCAATATCATTACCCATAAATGGTTCAAAAAAAACGAATTTACGGAATTTGAGGAGATGCCTGCTCGGCAGTATGGAGTCAACTGCGCTGAACAGACTCTTCTTAGGAAGGAGGCTCATGTCTTAACCCATTTGTTTTTCTAAAATTTATAGTGTTTTATAAGAGGGACATATGGGGAAATTTTCAAGATATAAAAATAATTCAATATCCGGGGTTCTTTTTTACAAAGAGGCGATTGATCGCAAGGAACCCAATAACAATGGCAAGGAAGAGTAGTATAAAAGAGGGCGTGACTAAGACGATGATTGGGAGTCCGGCACAATAAAGAACGATGACGGAAACAAGCCCGGGCATCCTGCCATGTCAGCAGGCACCTATAAGGACAGGGGGCGAGTGTGGTCGGGGGATCAATGGACTTGTTAAGCGCTTTGAAGAGCACCTGTTCTGAATCGACACCAACGGTAGTTTCGGCCCCTGAACCCGATCACAAACAGCCATGTGTATTTTCTTCTTAGTCTTGCCAGATACCCCATCCCGAACAAAAATCAAAATGAAATGCCGGAATGGGGTAAAGGATTCTGCCAGCATTGAAATGATTAACGGGATGGAGTCTCTTCCACATCCATCTCATCCAGAAATGGCATCAGACCGGCAACATAGGGTACCATCTTCCCATCTTTCAAGCAGGTTTCTCCCACGGTCACAATTTCGACCAGGAGGGGAAATTCGCGCATGGTCTGTTCAAACGAGGGATCGTTCTCCCGGGTAAACGAAAGGAAACTACTGACGGCGATAAACGGCCGCTCAAATTCCCCTACGGGCTCAAACTCCTCCTGAACCGACTCCAGGGTGCGGGTGCGGGCAAGATCTTCTTCAAAAAAAAGGACTACGGATACGCCGTAAGTTCGGGAAATTTCATCGAGAAACCGGACATCGAGGGTCCGACCTTCAAAAACACCAAGGGAACCCAGTTTTTCAACAGGAGTTGTTCCACCGAGGGCAGACCAGGCTATCATTTTTTCCATAAAAAATGTGGGTGGTTGACAGGTGTAAAGCTATGGATTGGGGCGGTTTTATTAAAAACAGATTTACTCCCTGCCAAACTTGTTGAGCAGGGTAAATCCGACACCAAAGAACAGGACTGCAGCAACCGGCCAGACGGACCAGGTGATCTTCCTGTTATTGTAGATATCGATACCAACAAAAAAGACACAGAGCATTCCCATCATGGCTATCTGGTACCACCATTTCTTTTCGCCACTTCCCTGGACGGCATCTCTCATCATACTCATAATATCGTGGTGATGTTGTGCCTGATGATTAAAAAAAGATTGTAAACAGGGAACGGGGAGATTCGGATCAGATATTCCCCAGGGTTGATCCCTGCTTGGGCACGAATGCTTTCTCGATGAGGTCTTTGTTAAACGATGTGGGGGCAGTTCCTGTTTTTGCATAGGTGTAGAGCGCAGTAACAAAGATGCCCTGCATTGCTGATGCCACAACGAAAAGAATCGCTACTACGATAACGAGCAGTGCGACAGCCAACAGGAAACTCTGGCTTACGATGAAGATGCCAAAGATCCCGATACACGCAACTACTCCGATAATTAAAAAAACAAGGAAGATCGAGCCGCCACCAACAATACTCTCTCCCCAGGTCTTTTTGATTAAGGATACTGAGTCCTTCACCGAGTCGACAACGCCCTTGTCCTCAAGGATAAGGATCGGGACGACAAAGAAGGTGACAAGACTCCATGCACCGCCAATGAGGGCCACAGCAATCTGGCCAACAAAACCAACATTGTCCTCCAGCACCTGGAGGAGGAGCCCCACAGTTGCAGAGATAAGAGCCCATGCAAAGATCGAACCGATGTGACGGGTGGCATTCGAAAGACCGTCATTGATCGTTGCTTCCTTTCCGTTCAGCCGGGCACTGACGCAGGTGATCAATGCTGTGTTGAAGAAGATCACCACAAAATAGCTGACCACGTAAAAGACAAACAAGAGCCCGTAGAATGCGATTGGGCCGAGACCGGTATTGTTCATGAAACTACCCGTAAGAACCAGCGGAAGGGCAAAGGTGAGGAGGACAATAAGCGACACGATACCCGAGAGTAACGGAAACACGAGGAGCTTTTTGTCATCCATGAGAATGTCCCAGCTCGTCTTGACGAGCAGGAGACTTCTGCCAATACTTTCAAACATAGGATCGAAAGGTGGGATGTCTCAAAAGATGAAGGTTATGCAGCCTGACTGAAAGAAACGAGAGAAAAAGGTGGTTAATGCCTGTGCAGTTACGAGTCGCGCCTTACCAGAATAAACAATACCAGACTGACTGCCAGAATCGCTGCGGTGAAAGGAAACCCTGCTGATTTTGTAGGAGATGGCTGAACAATTACCGGAGTGAGCGTAGGGACCATCGTCTGAACCAGGGTCACCGGTTGTCCTGCTACCGGCTGGCTAATCGTAATCACACTGCCCGGCACAATGTTGTTGGAATTATCGATCTCTTCAACCTGGAGCAGCATCACCTGATCACCCTGGGGTTGCGAAACAAGCCCGGTAACGGTGACCTGGAGAGAGATATCGTTGCTGTTGGGGTAGGAGAGGATCTCGCCGTTCACAAACGCAGCCGAACCCGATGCACTTTGTTGTGCGGCATTACGGCCATTCTGAATGACCTGGATATTCCACCGGGCATTCACGAGCCCGGTCTGCATCTGGAGCTCATGACTTTTGATGAATGTAGTAGAACCGGAGGGACCGATGTAGTACATCGCGGTGATCTGCTGTTGCCCGCCAATTACCAGGGGGGGATTGGGTGTATAGGAAACATCGGTGAGTGCGTAGGTTGCAGCTGCCGGCGCAACCAGAAGCAGGAGGACTATGAGAACTGACAAGACAAAAACGATTCTGTGGAGCATCGGATTCATAAATGGAATCAGGCGATAAAAAACGATAGACTTGTCGTTCTGCATTTCAGCTCACCGGTTCAGGGCATCCTGGACAAATGAACCAATATGCTCGATTGCCCGTTTGGCTTCGGGAACATCGCGGGAAAATACCTGCCAGCAATGAAACATACCTTCCCACAGTTCGAGCTGGACCGGCGATCCTGCCCAGCGCGTTTTCTGGACAAATGCCGCCACATCCGAGAGTAAGAGCTCGTGGGTCCCGATCTGGATATAGAGGCGGGGAAGCCGGTGGAGGCGGGCATGTACCGGCGATGCCAGAGGATCGTTTTGATCTTTTCCTGCAAGGTATACCGTGCGGATACCATGGAGCCGGGCCGGGGTTATCCAGTCAAGTCCCGCATTCCGCTCTACAGATTCTCCGGAGAACTGCATATCGGTTATCGGGGACAGGCAGACCGCTGCAAGAGGCAGAGCAAGATTTGCTTCCCGCGCGGAGATCAGGAGATCGAGGACGAGCGTCCCTCCTGCCGAGATACCGATCGGCACGATATGATGAGGGAGGATCCCCTGTGCGATAAGGTACCGGTAAGCACAGAGGGTATCCTCCGCTGCTGCGGGAAATATATGTTCAGGGGCGAGCCGGTAGTCTACTGAGAATACCTTTGAGCGGCAGGCACGGGCGAGATTTGTGCAGATACCAATATGATCGCGAGTCGAACCTACGGAAAATCCACCCCCGTGGAGGAAGAGGATCGTGCGTTCAGGAAGGGATTCCGGAACCGTAATCCAGTACCCATCCAGCCCGTCACGGATCGTTACCCGCTCCAGCTTCGGTTGTTCAATCTCCTGGAACTCCACATACAGGGCAGAAAACTCCTCACGGGCCCGGGATGGCAGTTTATTGGGGTCCGGAATACCTGCTTTGAGCGCGGAAAGGAGATCCCCCATTGGATCAACAATCATTATCTCTGGATTTGGTGAGACAGGGAAATAAAGCAGGAGGGTGCAGCAGGCAAAAAACATTAATCATCCGGCTGGCAACGAACACATAATGATGCGATCCTTTGGTGCACGCACGATTGCCTTCCCGCTCCCGGTATTTCTTGTTGGCACGTATGATATCCACAATAAGCCGGATGCGATGGTTGTTGCATGGGGAGGCATCTGCTCTTCCGATCCTCCAAGTATCGCGATATCTGTCCGCCCTTCACGCCAGACCTACAAAAACCTGATAGAAAAACAGGAATTTACCGTAAGTATCCCTTCTGTAGATCAGATGAGCCGGGCAGATGCACTTGGGATCGCTTCCGGGGTCGATACTGATAAGTTCATACGCACCGGCTTTACCCCGGTAAAAGCGGACAAAGTCGATGCCCCGTATATAGGGGAGTGCCCGGTGGTGCTGGAGTGCAGGGTCTCACATGTAATAGAGATCGGCACTCACACGCAGTTTATTGGTGAGATCCTGGATGTGAAGATCGATGAAAAGATGATCGATGATGACGGAAAACCCAGTCTTTCGAAGATCAATCCCCTTGCATTTGATCTCACCCGTTCAGAATATTATGTCCCGGGAAAAGTTGCGGGAAAAGCGTTTTCTGCTGGGGAAAAACATCTTTCCTGAAAAGGTGTTCATCCGCTGCGAGGACAAGGATACAAAAAGACGTTTTTTCTGTTTTTTCGGTATCCCCTCCAAAAAATAGGGCAAACCAACCTTTCGGGTTTACTGGCAAAT
>JBAXDE010000014.1:0-14210 GCA_037141115.1 Methanomicrobiales archaeon
AATATATTTGTGACCGGATTTATACCTTCCCCCACTTTTTCGAGAGGATACAAAACCGGGGCTATTCTCCGAAATGAGATAACCCCGGGACTTATTTAATAAAAGTTGCCTGGATCTCAGCCCGGGGATATTCCACGCCACGGACCCGCAGGGACCAGCGCTTTGTCCTGATCGATTGCAGGGTTAAGGTACAGAACAGTACCTGGACCTCCTCTTCGGTGAAATAATGCGTGCAGATCCCCTGCCCTTTCCGCATCGTTCCCTTCTCGATAACAGATCCTTTTCCGGATCGAAAATCATCAGTCGAGAACCCGGAGAAATAAAGGATTCCTGCTTTTTTTACCATACGCACAGATTCAAACGCAGCATCGACGCGATCCCCAAACTGCATGTGCGAAAGGACATGCGAGGCGATCACCCCGTCAAACACTTCCGGGGGAAATGGCAGCCAGCGGACATCAGCTACACAGACAGATCCGTTCTGCACAGCATCAGTGATAGGTTTGCACATGCTCACGGCACAGGGAGAAAAATCTATAGCCGTCACATCACTGTAACGCTGGCAGATTGATGTGAGGGACTTACCATTGCCGCATCCCAGTTCAAGGATACGGCCACCCGTAGGAAATACCGGGAGATTATGCACGCTGCCGCTCCAGATTGCTCCGCGTTGCGAGTAATCCTTCTCCCATACCTCAGAATCTTCATTCATCTCGTTTCCTTCCCGCATCCATCACCGAAAAATTTACCGGGTAATCCATCCGATCGCAGATCAGATCCTACCCTATACAGGACCGGGAGTAAAAAAAGGTAACCCCTCAAAGAAAATCTGAACGGTTACACAAAAGCACTCATATAACCGCGGATAAAATATGTATTTGGATTGACGATCATCACGATGCACTTCAGGAAGCATTTCGGACGGGTAGCGACCTTTGGGAATAAAGAGGTGTTTTTGTGACGGAGATCGTGTTCCATGAATCCCATATGTCCGGTAGGAATCATATCGAACATTCCTATCTCATTGATATCGGCGAAGAGATCGATATCCAGCAGATCATGGAATATAAATGGAAAGTCTTTGAAAGCGTTATTTTAAAACCGCCCCACCCGAGAACACGATTTTTTGAACTCTTCATAACGGAGTATACCAAAGACGGATTCTCGACAATTGATGATCTCCAGGTATACCCGGTCCTTGTCAATAAGAAACCCGACTTGCAGATCCTTGGATTTGTCTTATGGCGCGGGAACTGGAGCATAACCGAAAGGATCTATACAAAAGCCAATACTACCGAGATCCAGTGGATATATTCCGATGATTTCCATCTCTTTGCCATCACCCATGCAACCGACAGCCTGGAACATATGGTCGAAGCAATCGTTGCAAAGATCGATGAGATCGCAACCTCAGTAAAGTCCGGGTACCGTATCTATTCCCATATGGAGAACCAGCGGATGCGCAGGGAGGCATTCGATGCGGTGATCGAAAACCAGAGCGGCATTACGATCAACAAGACTGCGATATTAAAACACCCTGAATTCCAGCTCATTGCTGAACTGGGAGATGGTGACCGGAGGAAGATGCAGGATGAGATCTTACAAGATCTCGTTGCGCTGGGTGCCACCCTGGATTCCTTTGGCGGCTCCAATAGGATCATTGCCAAGCTCAATATTCCCGAGAAGACCGATATCAACATGCAGATGGCCCATATCGAAGAGCTCCAGGATCTCGGCTGGCTCTTTGAGTGAGCAGTTAACGGGGGAAATATTCCGGTTTTCCCGGGATATAAATGGCCGATGAATACTCTTCTATGAAATCTGCATCGCACAGGAGATCGATATAGACCATCTTCTCTGCCACATCCTGTGCATCCTGCCGGTTTTTACCGGACATGAGCGCTGCACAGGCACCGCTCAGGGATCCATTGCCAATCCCCTGGAAGCTGGCATTAAAAAAATCCGGGATGATGCCAAACCGGACAATATTTTTCGGGTTCGCATAGGTGCCAAATGCCCCGGCAAGGTACACCTTCCTGATATCCCCTACTGAAATCCGGTACTTCTTTAAGAGCACGCCAATCGATCCCAGGACCGCTGCTTTTGAGTCCATCAGGTAGGCCATATCCGGAGACGTAATCACAATATCCCTGCCGGTTGCCGTCTTGTCTTTATCGACAAGCACATATTCAGGACCCTCCAGAGCAGCCCTTACACCGGGTTTACCGTCAACAATTTTTCCGGTAAAGTCAAGAATGCCGGCCTGTGCCATTGCGGCTGCCGCATCAATGAGACCGGAGCCACAGATGCCCCGCGGGGGAGTATTGCCAATGGTGTTGACCGTGACAATGAACTGCCCTGGATCGATGGTAACCGATTCGATCGCACCCTGCATGGCCCGCATGCCGGAGCTGACACCGGCACCTTCAAAGGCCGGACCGGAGGCACACGAGACCGAAGCAAGCCAGTGGGCATTGCCGAGCACCACTTCACCATTGGTACCAAGGTCGATGATAAGGGAGAGCTCTTCTGAGCAGTGCATGCCGGAAGCCACGACATCTCCTACTGCATCGCCCCCGACAAAACGGCTGACATTGGGCAGGCAGTACACGTACGCATCCGGGTGGACTGCAATGCCCGGCAGGTGGGCCCGGATCACGATCGGTTTCCGGGAGACCACCGTGTTAACCAGTTCCAGGTCATGGCTCTCTTTTCCCACGAGAAGATATTCCATGACCGTATTTCCGCCAATGCAGACATCAAAGATTGAGGACCGGTCAACAGATGCCGATGCAACCAGCTGGTCGATGACCGCATTGATGCTCTCAACTGCCAGGCGCTGGAGTGTGATCTTCCCGTCATGTTTCTTTCCCGCATGGATCCGGGTGAGGAGTTCTTCACCCAGCGTGATCTGGCGGTTGAGCGAGGATGCCCGGGACAGGATTCTTCCATCCAAAAGATCAACGAGCAGGCCCACAACGGTGGTAGTCCCGAGATCAAGGGCCAAACCATAGGTCTCTTTACGGGTATCTCCCTCTTCAATCGCGATCAATTCCGGGTAATGATGCGAACGGGTAATCGTGACAGTGACCGGCCCTTTTGCGTGGAGCAGGCGATCGTGCTGCTCTTTTGTCATATGCGGGCGGGTCCCGGTATAGCCTTCCAGTTGCAGGGACCGGGACGATGCCTGAAGAGCTGCATCGGTGCCCGGTAATAACCGGTATTTTACCACAGAGGGTGAAAGTTCCGTAGTCCCACTCATGGCATTCATGAGTATCTGGGGTGAAAAGATCCGGCTTTCAACGGGAATGATGAACTCACAATCGCCCAGGATATGAGTATGGCAGGCCCGGCAGTACTGGTTCTTTATCTCTTCTGAGGTAAGTCCCTGTACGCTCAAGGGAGTGCCGGCATCGCAGGAGCCCTGGACGTAGATGACCTTGCACTTGTTGCACTCCCCTTTTCCGCCACAGATGGATTCAAACAGGATCGCGGCCTGGCGTATTGCAGCAAGCACCGTAGTCCCCTTCGGTACGGTGACCTGCCGGTTTATCGGGGAGAACGAGACCGTGGCCATTTTATTCATATCGTGCCTCAGGGGAGATGCCGGAAAAGAAGGAGTGTGCAGGGATGATCATGCATGCGCACCGGTTTTTTTGTTCGGGGTGTACAATTCACGACTCCAGAGACCAGCGTTCCCGGATAAAAGCCGCAATACCCGAAGAGTCCTTGGGCCCGACAAGAATCTTCCAGCCGGTTGCTTCTTCCGTCTCGCCGCTGAGACGGGCCGAGAGCCCGGGGATGATGAGCGTCTTGTGATTCACCAGATCGCCCACCTTGTACTCATTTAAAGCCGATGCAATGGCATCTGCGGTAAAATACCGGCCTGCCACTGCACTCTCCACGCTCAGGCCGCCGGTATCGGTCACGATGAGATAGCAGTCAAGATTTGATGCCTTGATATCGGATTCGACCGTGAAATAGGTGAGCGCATAATTGGTAGTGATAAGGACCGGTGAATCCCGGTCGGGCCTGCCAAACGATTTCACGCCGGCTTCAACCGAGACCGGCTTCCTCGGATCGGAATAGAGATTGAAACGCCAGATGAGCTGCGGGAGCAGTACCCAGCCGTCAAGGCTGTGCATGATGAGCAGGTCGGAATACCGCGAGAGGAGCATTGAGGCCATGATGGCTTCCTGCCATTTTAAGACATCTTCGGATAACTCCCCGCCGGTCCAGACCGTGAGGGGAATGCCGAGAAGCGGAAAACCGGAGAGTTCATCAAAATTCTTAAAGGCCTGTTTCCTGATTGCAGTAAAGGTATCGAGGGTCTGGGCTAATCCGCCTTCAGCAACAGTGCCCGGGTCCAGTACAAGATCCGTGACACCATACGCAATCAGGGTCCGGACAAGGGAGCGGAGCAGCGGGAGATTACGGGGGGCGGAGACTGCGAGGGGTGCATTGAACCGGAGGGCGAGATCGGCCATTGCCTTCCAGTTCTTCTCGGTGGCTGCATAGATGAGCGGGCGCTGGTCTTTGGTCTCCAGGAGACCGGCTTCCATCACCAAGGGATCGAGCGCACAGAGGAGCAGGGGGAGGTTTGTTGTGCCGGCTACTTTTTTCACAGTGTTCCCAAACACCGCGGGATCACCTGAGCAGGAGCGCACTGCAATTGCATTGAGGGTTAATGTCCGCCCTATATAATTATAGGAAAAACCGCTGATCTGCCGGACCCGTGCCTCCAGCTCAGCTTCGGGCATGAGATCATTGACATCGATGGCCACCGGGGTGGGGTTATGGAAGGTGAACTCATGGCGCTGGAGCACATATTTTCCGCCGACAATGATAGCTGTCTCACCAGTACCGATGGTCACCTGCCGGACCGGAGGGGCCATGAGGACAGAGAGGGATTCATGCTGACTGCTGTACTCGATCGTATGAAGGGGCGGGCATGCAGAGAGCGTAAGTTCCCCGTTGACTACCCGCGTGGCAAAGGCCATGCAGTTGGACTCCCCGCATTCTTTGCAGTTCGTCCGGGGCAGGAGGGAATAGACATCGATCGGGCTGATCTCGCGAATGCTCTTCTTTGCCTTCTTTACCGGCACGGGTGCTGATGCGTTCATATTCTCACGCTCACCCAGTCCTGGTACTGTTCAACCGGGGAATTCTCCACGGTTTCGAGCTGGCGAATCACACGTTTGACCGTCTGCATTGCGGCCGGGTGCATCATCAGGAAGAGATCTATACCCGCGAGCATGATGGTAAGGGCATTGACCGTCTCCCAGATGGGTCCTCGGAGTTCCCGGGGCCCGTACTCCGGGGGCATCTTCATCCAGGCTTCCCGGGCAGCCCAGGCATTGGTGGCTGCCGAGATGACCGGATGTGAGAGTTCTGCGTCACCCATGAGAGCCGCATACCGGGCTCGCTCGTGAATGGTGTAGGAGTATTCCAGTCCATAGCCCAGTGCAACAGTGGTTAAGTCCATGACGATCTGCTCAGGTGCTATATACTCGTACAGCCGACGGTTCAGTTCCTTGGCATTATTCAGTTCAAGACCGGTGAAAGCAAGCACGACATGGTCGTGTTTGCTGGCAGCAGTGGCAACACATTCTAAGGTTTTTGCCTCGGCCATGTCAAGCGTAACCGAATTCAGGAGCAGGCGCTCCCCATGCGCCATATCCGCAACTGCCGTAAAGACAGCGGCATCCTTCTTTGGATCCCCGCAGCCGCCAATGATCAGCGGGACATCTACTGCCTGGAGGATATCCTCAACGGTCTTTACTGCCTGGGCAACGCTGGCATTCTTGAGGAGAGGATCGGTGCTCATCAGGTGGATCGTGATCATCTCCGCCCCGAACTTTTTGACGTTCATCCGCGCCCATTCAGCGGGATCTTCCATCACCTCTTTCACATTCTCGCGAAGGACCGTGGGCAGTGAGACGGTCATGTCAAAGACATCCATGGAGATGACCGGGGCGTGAACCGGGGGATGCAGCCGATCCGAGTAGGCTGGAGCCGTGGCCCCCCCGATAGTGATAGTCTTTGACCGGCTGCCACCCTGGGCTTTGGTTGCCCCAAGGGTCACTTCCCGGATCTTTCCCGGGTATTCTGAGATCAGGGGTATATAAGATTCCCGGATCAGTTCGGTGGGTTTTTGTATCGATACCGGGGGAACAAGGGTAGGATGGATCTGCTGGGTAAAGACCGATGACGGGATGAAAAACTCGAGATCGCCGATCTCGAGCGTCACATTCTGGAGCTCCACCTGCTGGACTCCCTTTAGGAGTTCAAGGAGCTGCGGGGCTAACGAGAGTAATTGTTCGCTGTTGAGGGCACCGTTCGTATTTTTCTGCACCACGTTCTTCACCGCCCCTTCTGAGCCGGGGGTTTGACCGGCATGATGATCACTTTCTCGGCCGTGATCTTTGCATTCTTCAAAATGACCCGGAACCCGCCCATAGTAACCGGGATATCTCCGGCAGAGAATACGATGGGCATACCGGATGTTTCCGCTGTGGCCTCTGGTTCTTGCGCCCAGCGCTGGACAACCGGGTGATGGTGTGCCTCCAAAAATGCCTTGAGGTCGCTGACTGATTCCGCGTCTTTTTCCGTTGCAATGGCTCCGTACACGTCAGCGGGGATGAACTCCTTCAACCGTTCCTTTATCTCAGAGGGCATCCAGACCACCCGGTTGTACCCGCCATCCGCATGCATGAATTTTAGCGAGCGCATATATTCGATCGAGATGCCGTGGAACCCTTCCACCTGGCGTCCCCCGGCAGTGGAATCTGCCATGGTCGAGAAGGCAAGGCCGTTGACCGTCACCTGCCGGAACCCGCGGTGGACAATGCCAAAGCCGTCCACCTCCGGGATGTAAAAAGCAATACCTTCAAAACAGCCGCAGGAGGTGTGGGGATAGCCAAACGCAGAGTACAGGTAGACCCGGTTCACTTCGCCCATAGATCTCTTCCTGGCGCTTTCATTGATCCCGGTATACTCCCCGTTCTCCCGGTCAACGCACTCGCCTTTCTCTATGGCAAAGATCGGGCCTTTGGGATCAATGCCGGCTGCCGCCCTTCCGTCAAACCAGCTGATCGCACCGCAGTTGGCATAGCGCTGCGGGGTGATGACACAGACATGGGTGGGAGCAAAGGACTGGCAGAGGGCACAGCCATAGAACTCATCGACATCGTCATCCGAAAGTCCCCGGGCCCGGGCATCCCGGGTTTCATACGTGGCCAGTGCTTCGGTGTATAACGGATGGATCTTTTCCCGGTCGGTGATGAAGGTGATCTGGATCTTTTCTATCAGGGGCAGTTCGTTCCTAAAGAGCTCCTGCATGACCTTTCCGATTAAGGTAAAGGAGGTGAGTCCTTTCTTAAAAGATTTTTTTGAGAGACGAATCCAGATATCATACCGCTGGTTGAGGTGCATGAAACCTTCAATGTAGTTTGCGTACTCGTGGACGCGTCGCTCCACGACACCTTCGAGATCCGTCTCGATCCGGGCCCCCGCAACTTCGACAAGAATACCGATCGGATAGTGCGAACCGGGTTCCATCCCACTGAGGTCAGGACCGATGATCGTAATCTGGCCATCGGTCACCTGGTCCATAGGCCGGACCCGGACGATCTCGAACTTCTCGGGTTCGGCAGGACCCCCGAGTTCCACGTGCATGTCGTTCTTGCGGACACGCTCGCCTTCATGGACAAGGCCGACTTCTACGGGAATATCGTCAAACATGGACCTTTCAGTCTCCCAGGTTTGCCACTATACAGGAAAGATTTGCTGCCCAGTCCTTGATGGTACTGTTCGGGAACGACCAGCTGGCATTGGGCTGGTACACGCAGTCGAGGGTCATGGTCTTTACCTGGGGTGCAAAATGTTTGAGCCCCGAGAGGATGGTCCACTCCATGTAGTACGGGAGACCGACAAAGATTGCCAGATCGTAGGAGTCCTTTCCGTCAAGACCCTTCCATTGGTTGTCGGTTAAGCGGTTTGCGATATCTACTGCCGGCATCAGGGCTGCCGGAGAAAAACCCCGGTTGAGAAACTCGCGGTTCGTGCTCGCAGTTGCTACTACCGGGATCTTTCCCCGTTTGGCAAGTTCGATGAGGCAGTCGATCAGTTTCCTGCCCTCGACCTCGTACTCCAGGATACCATGACCAACGATCATGATGGGACGCTTGGCCCTCCGGATCATTGCATCGGCAATGTCCGGCTTCATGATGAGGGACGCTTTTTTGGGCCCGGGAATCTCGGCGGTCTGCCACGAGTCAGTCATCGGCATGGTTAGCGCTCCTTTTCCTTGTGGATCATCCTTAACAGGAGTGTTGGATCCGGAATCGGGCGTTCTTTCCAGGAATTATCGTCCAGATGGGTCACAATCTCGTCTTTCATGGTCAGGGGCACATCGGAGAGTGTCCGGACCAGCAGGTGGACATCTGACGGTACGCCGCCAACAAGACGCTTGTGGAGATCCACATAATTTGCCAGTTTGTTGGCCCGGCCCTTGCTGGTATCATTGGGGCGCATCGTGAGCTTGGCTATCATCACCATCGCCTCTTCCTTTGTTTCAGCGGCAAAGAAGAGGTGCTCCGGCACCGGTCCTCCGTAGACTTTCTTGCCGGTGCGGGCATCATAGACATACCAGTCCTCTTCCTTGTCCGAACGGCCTAAGAGCATGCGCCGGTACTTGGTGCCATGCGGCCCGACCACGACCGGAATACCAAGACGCCAGAAGCCGGCGGCAATCGCTGCGGCTTTCTGGGACATCGCACCCCACGCAACTCCGACGGCGCCGACCCGGTTATACACATAATCGGCGATCTCTTCGTAGTTTCCCCGCAGGGGGCGTTTGGCAAAGATGCTGGCTATTTTAATCGCTGCTCCTGCGATATGGGCATTGGAGACACAGGAGCCGACATTCACAATCCCGCCGGCTTCAAAGTGACCGGAGTACTGTTCGTATGCGGTCTTGCCATCCTCATTCCGGTACATGCCCGCAGACATGGCAGAACAACCGGATGTACAGACAATGTACCGGCGTTTTGCAAACTCCATGCACATCTCGGCTACTTCCCGCGAACCTTTCGGGTAGTTTGCACACCCGACAAACGCTACAATGCCCGGGATCTCGCCGAGCACAATGGGTCCGCCCACTTTTCTTATCTCGACATCCTGGATGGCGCCGCGTCCGGTCCGGATGCAGTACTTCTCGTCCCGGGTCTTCTTCCCGGCAGCAGCTACTATCAGGCTGTGGATGGGGATCTTCTGGGCACAGGGGGGTTCGCACCGCCCGCATCCCAGACAGTCATCGTAGATCTCGTCGAGCCCGGACAGGTTGCCCTGTGCTGCGGCCTTGATGGCTGCGGGAAGGGGAAGATCATTGGGGCAGGCACGCCTGCAAAGAACGCACTGGGTGCACTTTTTGGCAAGCGCAATGATGGCATCCGTATCCTTTGGCAGGGTTTTGTGTTTTTTGCGTAAGGGGGCAATTCCCATCGAGGTCCTGACTGCCACTTCCCCGACTTTGACGGGATCGAGGATGAGTGCACCGGTCTGTTTTCCGGTCAGGAAATCTTTGACAATCTCGTCCACCGGATCCCCGGTCCGGTCGGGAAGGCCAAGACAGTTCTTCTCGCTCGTGGCGATCAGGGGCGCTCGAATATGGGCAGATTCCTGCAGGGTATCGGCCCGTACACACTGCTCATCGATCACAATCACATCGGGAATACCGCTGCGTATGTACCGGAGCTGCCACGAGATGGGACCGATGATCTTTGCCTTTGAGGAGTACCGGGTGATATCGAGCGCAGTGCAGCAGATGCCGGTGACTTCAACATCCGAAGTCAGGCTCTTTTTCCGGAGGTAATCGATGATCTCGGTTGAAGGCGGGACATTGTGGCCAATGACAAGGATGACCGGTTTCGTGGCATCCACGGTCCCCAATCCCAGGTCAGCCAGGTTGGATTCAGGGTCGGCTTTGGGAAATCCAAGTGCTGATATCTGTGCGATATCGGCAACTTCCATGCCGAGATGATCGATCATACCGGCATGGAGCACCTTGGATTCGAAGTCAAGGTTGTATCCTTCCTGCCCGGTGTGCGTAACGGACAGGAGCTGGGTGATCTGGTTCTCGCAGTAGTCCAGCACCGGTTCGAGATCGCTCAATGTGACCGGCTTGATGCCGCAGACCAGCCGGATGATGGGAGCTTCTACCTCAACTCCCGTATCCCCGACATTTAAGGAAAAATCACCGCCATACTTCTCGATCAGGTGATCGAGGAGGTGCCGGGCATGGCCGCAATGCGTCGAAGCCCCGATACAGGCCGTGATCAATACGGTGCGGGACTGCTGGGCCGGCATGGAAATACCGCAGGCCCCGCGCTTGGTGCCGGTGAGATCACACTTGCCATACGTGCAGAGGCAGCAGAGATCGCAGAATGGCAGGTAAAACGGTTTGTACCGGTTGAGAAGGGTGAGATCCCAGTTCCGGAGCGTGGTGAGCGACGGGAAAGGTGTAGGTCCCATCGGTTCATCCCAGGTATCCTGGTTAATAGCGCCAATCGTGAGACTGATATCGCGAAGATGGCCGATATCAGAATTCAGCTCTTTTATCTTGAGATTGACGCCTTTTCTGCTCATAGTTCACCTGCGGGATAATCATGCATACATAGAAGAATAGCCACATAAGGTTATCGAAGTGGACATAGGGGACGGATTTTCTCTAAAAGATATGCGCCGTTTTGTGAAAAAGGGGACCATAGGGTGAATTAACGGGAAAAAACCCCGGTCTTTACGGCAGGGCAAGCACGTGATCCATGATCTCTGACACTGAACGATAGGCTACCGTGTTCTCCGGGATATTGAGGAGTGATTCGCCGGCGAGGACATGGGCTGCCACGCTATCATCATTCGCGATATTTCCCAGGTAGGGAAGACTGGTCTCTGCGGATACGCGGTCTGCTGCCCCTTGGGGAAACGCATAGCCACCGATCACGTAAAACCGGTTGAAACTGATGCCCACTTCCCCGATAACCCGGTAGGCACGCCGCACATGGGCAAAGGATTTGGCTGACGGCCCCATGACATCGAAAATGATATCGACGTTGCTCGCGATCTTCCGGTTGAGATGTTCGAGTCCCCCGGGGGAATCGATAAGGATATATTCGTAATTTTTGGTTATGGACAGGAGTGCATTCTTGAGCGCCGCATCCGGAAGACAGTAACAGCCCTCCACCCATTTGGTACCAACGGCAAAAAGATCGAACAGGTCTCCTTCATACAGGCCCTCTTCCCAGATCCGGTTCTCAATCCGGTGCGAGGGGGCTACACCAACAGTCGTCCCTCCGCGAGCAATAAATGTGTCCGATAAGAGTTCTGCGATCGTCTTTTTGCCGGCCGCTTCGAGATCGACTCCTACCATCTCGGCCAGGTTCTGGTCCGGGTCCGCATCGACAAGGAGCAGGGGCGTTGCTCCTTTGGCAATGAGATATTTTGCCATCAGGGCAACAAAACTGCTCTTTCCCGTGCCTCCCCTTCCCATGGTAACAATTGTTTTCATCCGGTCTTTGCTCCCTTCCTCAAATATCCATCCTCAACTATTACCGGACCGGTACCTGATCCAAAGCCGAAATGGTTCCGGCTAGCCTCCCGATTGCCTGCAGTGCGGGGGACAGGTTCTCCTCAAGGGGACTTCCGGTCATACCGGCTTCTGCCACAGCCGGGTCAAACGGAATCATTGCAAGAACCGCAATGCCGTGGTTTTCCGCAAATGCCCGTACTACCTTTTCCTGCCGTGCATCAGCAATACGGTTTCCCACCAGGAAGACCTTTTTGATTGCTGAATTACCGGCAAGTTTGCAGATCGTTCCGGCAATTTCCAAGGATTTCTGGTTCGCATCGGCAATGACGAGCAGGATATCGACGTGCTCAGCGGTCCCGCGTCCAAGATGCTCGATCCCAGCCTCCATATCGAGAATTACGACCTCGTTACGTTCAACCACCAGGTGACGCATCAGTGCCTTGACGAGCGAGTTTGCCGGGCAGGTACACCCGGAGCCCATTAAGCGGACGGTTCCCATGACCATGAGTGCAGGACCGGCAGGTGTGGGAACCGAGTACTTCCCAATGATATCGTCGACCGAGAACGTGAGGCGAAAGACGCCGGAAAATTCCGTGCCGGTCTTGAGCTTGATGAGCTCAACATTCTCTGCTATGGGGATGATCCGGGCTGCTTCTTCTGAGGACAACCCCAGCGTCAGGGCAAGATTCGGAGAGGGATCGGTATCGATGGCTATGACAGGACAACCCTGCCGGGCAAAATACGCTGCAAGGCTTCCCGCAATAAAGGTCTTGCCCAGACCTCCTTTACCCGAAACTGCGATCTTCATACGATTTTGTATCCTTAACCATTACTGGTGCCGTTGCGTAAGATAAAAATACTGTTTGGGGTAGTGAGGATTTGGGAAAGCGGGGATTCACCTGTGTAAAATAAGAATGAAAACAATGCATAATAATTGAGCCATCAATCAATAATGTAAGAATTCAATAAAAAGAGGGTATAAAAAAATGCTTGACATCAGGTTCGTTAGGGCAAGTCCGGATGCGGTTAAGGCAGATCTCAAAAAACGCAATGACACGGAGAAACTTGCGTGGGTAGACGAGCTGCTCAGAATCGATGCCCGGTCCCGCCAGCTCAAGGGTGAGACCGATATGCTCCGCCAGCGACGCAACACCATAGCCCGGGAGATCAATACGGCAAGAAAAGCCGGCCAGGACCCGGCAGTCCTGATGGCAGAAGCTGCCGCTCTTCCCCAGAAGATCAAGGACTGTGATAGCGAGCAGGAAGCAAACGCGGCAACGATTCATTCATACCTGATGCGCCTGCCCAATATCCTGCACGAGAGCGTCCTGTTTGGCAAGGATGATACGGAAAATGTTGAGATAAAGCGGGTAGGGGAGCCCCGGACATTTGATTTTGAGATCCGTAACCATGGCCAGCTTGCTGCTGATATGGGCTGGGCGGATTTCGAGCGGGCCACAAAAATTTCCGGAGCCGGCTTCTATTTCCTAAAAGGCAGTCTTGTCCTGCTCGACCTAGCGCTCCAGCGCTATGCCATTGACCTGCTGGCAAAAAAGGGGTATATTCCCGTCATTCCTCCCTATATGATCAACCGCGCTGCCTACGAGGGGGTCACGGATCTTGGGGATTTTGAGAAGGTGATGTACAAGATTGATGGCAATGACGCGTACCTGATTGCCACCAGCGAACACCCGATTGGTGCAATGTACAAAGACGAGATCTTTGAAGAAAAGGATCTCCCTCTGCGGCTGGCCGGTATCTCTCCCTGCTTCCGGCGCGAGATTGGGGCGCACGGTCTTGATACAAAGGGCCTTTTCCGGGTCCACCAGTTCACCAAGGTAGAACAGTTTGTATTCTGCAAGCCCGAAGATTCCTGGAAAATTCATGAAGAACTCCTGGCAAATGCAGAAGAGATCTTTCAGAACCTGGGACTTCCGTACCATGTCGTGAACATCTGTACCGGGGATATTGGTACCGTTGCTGCGAAAAAATATGACATTGAAGTATGGATGCCCCGGGAGAATGCGTACAAAGAGGTGGTCTCCTGCTCCAACTGCACTTCGTACCAGGCAGTACGGCTCAACATCAAGGTCCGGGACAAGAGCGAATTCGAGCTCAAACAGAATATCCATACACTCAACTCCACCGCGATTGCAACCTCGCGCGTTATGCGTGCAATTCTTGAGAACTTCCAGGAAGCGGATGGGAGGGTCCAGATTCCCCAGGTGCTTCGATCCTATATGAACGATCAGGAATATCTCTGATTTCTTTTATTTTTTTCCTGACATTCAGACGAAGAGACGTACGAATCCTGGGAACTTGTGATGAAAAGGGAATCCGTTTTCCATAGCTTGATTCGCCCGGGTTCATGCAGGTTTTTTTATTCAAATCACAGGTTTTTTTGCAAATCCTTATTTTCTGTCAATAACCTAAATATAATTGAGAAGGGGTTGTATGGGCATTCCGGAATTATATCACGATGAGACAATTATTCTCCAGGCTCAGAATATCAAGGTCAAATCAGTTGTGTTTGATGCAGTTCTGACAAATAGTCGTCTGATTCTTATTGACAGCAAGAAAGGGCTCATACCGCCCCAGGAGATCCTGATTGGAACAATAAGTA
>JBAXDE010000015.1:0-13961 GCA_037141115.1 Methanomicrobiales archaeon
GTGAGACGACGGGGTTGTTCTCAAAGCTGACCCGTGTTTTTCGAGAGGATACGGCAAATGCATAGATAAGTGCGGTAACCAGGGCGATTTTTCGGGAGAATATTTTTTTCCCGGCAAGGTAGACAAAAACGCACGACAGGGCTGCGATAATCGTTGCTGATGTTTTTGCCAGGACCATAACGCTTGTCACATCAAACGGGATCTGAAAAACGGTATAGAGCAGATTTGA
Source organism: Methanomicrobiales archaeon (assembly GCA_037141115.1). Lineage (GTDB taxonomy): Archaea > Halobacteriota > Methanomicrobia > Methanomicrobiales > Methanospirillaceae > Methanoregula. Next base: position 230 of record JBAXDE010000015.1, read on the forward strand.
AACGAAGTATATCGGTGTAATCAGGATCGGTGTGACAATGGGGAAGAGTGATACATAATGACCGTTTACAAGGGGGAATGCATATGCCACATTGGGGCCAAGCCCGGATCCAACCATAGAATCAAAAAATACTGTCTGGTGGAAGATAAGTGATAGCGGGAGAAATGCTGCAGGGTTGGTATCCCCGCTCATAGTCATCTGCGATACGGTATTGTAAACAATATAGATAAGGAAGAAAAGGATCAAAAAATCAAATTTAAGAGCATTGTTTCGTATTCGATATAAGAGATCGGATGTTTGATCGACATCCGTAGTACTTTTCGGTTGTATTTTCTTTCTATCCGTCATCAACAATTTCCTTATATCGAATTAACAGACTATTCACGATTAAAAATTGAGATACACCATACGTTAAAAAATAGACTATTCCATTTATTTCTGTACCCCATCAGCCGCAACCGGTTCCTTTTTCTTTGGCCCTGCCACCGTACACTTCTCCAGACCCCCCCGGGCAGTCATGGCCGGGCGGTACTGGTTATCCATGGTCAGGCACTTGGTCGGGCAGACATCCACGCACACCGCACAAACCACGCAGCGCATCTGGTCGATCTGCCAGGTCTTCTCCTTGACCTCGACACAGATCGCCTGGGTCGGGCACTTGCGCTGGCAGGACCGGCAGGTGATGCAGCCATCCGGGTTGATCTTCACATGCCCACGGGTAAGGGGAGTCTTCTTGGCCGGTTTTGCCGGGTACATCAGGGTAGCCGGACGGGAAAAGAGGCTCTTTAACACCGTCTTTGTCATCTGGAAAAAACTCATCTCTCCTCACCTCTCCGCGCAGCCGATACACGGATCAATAGTCAGGACAATCACCGGCACATCCGCGAGATCACAGCCTTTCAAGAGCGTAATCAATGGAGGGATGTTGGTGAACGTCGGTGTCCGAACGCGGTGCCGTACCAGGTTCTTCTTGCCATTGCCCTTGATGTAATGGATAACTTCGCCCCGTGGCTGCTCAGCCCGGGCAAGGAATTCGCCATCCGGTGCACCGGTCACTTTCATGTCAACCGGCCCATCGGGAATCTTCTTAGCACACTGCTCGATGATATCGATTGAAGTAAAAAGCTCTTTTGCCCGGATTACGCAACGGGCATAGCAGTCCCCGTCATATTCGACTACCGGTTTGAAATTGATCTTCCCGTAGGCTGCATAGCCGGTCTCGCGGATATCAATCGCAACCCCGCTGGCCCGTGCGGAGGGGCCAACTGCCCCAAGCTGGTAGGCATCGTCCTTACTGAGCACACCAATCCCTCTCAGCCGGTGCTGTATCGAATTATCGTGGAGGAACACATTGGTGAGATCCTGGAGCTCGTGCTCAATTCCTTTGAGCCCTTTGACCATCTCGTCGAGTTTCTCCGGGGAGATATCCTTCCGGACGCCGCCCACTTTGCAGACACCCTGGATAACTCTGCCCCCAGTGGTGGCTTCGAGATCATCGAGGATGTGCTCGCGGAGCCTCCAGGCATTCATGAAGACGCTCTCAAAACCCATACTGTCGGCAAAAAGTCCGAGCCAGAGCAGGTGCGAGTGCATCCTAGAATATTCCGACCAGATGGTCCTGAGGTACTGGGCCCGGTCGGGAATCTCAAGTCCCATAATCTGCTCGATTCCCTGCACATAGGTCTGGCCGTGGATGTGACTGCATATACCGCAGATCCGTTCCGCGATAAAGACATACTCGGTGTATTCCCGTTTTTCAACCAGTTTCTCAAGACCCCGGTGGACGTACCCGATAGTCGGAATGACATCCACGACTTTCTCATCCTCAAGGACAAGGTCAAGGTGGAGGGGCTCGGGCAGCACCGGGTGCTGGGGACCGAACGGGACGGTTATTTGTTTTGACATGAGTCGTCCTCCTTGACAATGGTCACACTGAAAGGATGTTTGATCGCAGTCTTGTAGAACGTGCCCTTGAAATCAATATTGATTCCCTTCACATGGATTCCATAGAGGTCGTGGATCTCGTTCTCGTACACAAACGCTCCAAAGTATACTCCGCTGATGCTGGGAATTTCATCTGCCTGTTTCACCGTGATGCGGTAGCTGGTCAGCTGGTAATCTTTGTCGTAGACGTAGAGGATCTCGAAGTCATCTCCGATCTTCGTGCACCCGATCTGGACCAGCCGGTTGCCATCTTTCTTTGCCTGTTCGGCTTTTATTACAACATCCCCGACACCGATGGGAGTAATGAGTTGTGGTTCCATCATTGTGCACCTCCTTCTGCATGCTTGTGATGTGCTTTATGATCGTGGTCCGTGACCATTGGAGAACTGATACCGTTCTTCCGTTTCTCCTCGAGAATGCCGAGAGCGGTCACAATCCCGTCGATGATGGACTCGGGGCGTGCTGCACACCCGGGCACATAGACATCGACAGGTATGAGCTTGTCGATACCGCCGGCAATATTATAGCATTCCCGGAACACGCCTCCCGAGCAGGCACATATGCCGACTGCAACAACCACTTTCGGATCCGGCATCTGGTTGTAGATGTTCTGGATGACCTCACGGTTCGCTTCATTGATCGAACCGGTCACGACAAAGATATCTGCATGCTTCGGGTTACCGGTATTGATGATACCGAACCGCTCGACATCATACATGGGAGTCAGGCAGGCAAGAATCTCGATATCGCAGCCATTGCAGCTCGAGGCATCGTAGTGGATGATCCAGGGGGATTTTGCAAGGTAGGTCATGAGACACCTCCGAAAAGGAAGTAGAGTGCAGCCAGGTTGACCACACTCACAACCGCGGCAATCAGCCACGAGCTCTTCACCATGAACTGCCACTTGACGCGGGCATTGGTGTTGTCGACAAGGATCTCCAGGAGGTAGATGACGATAACGGCAGCTACACCGATCAATGGGTTGAACCCGAAGAAGAGGTAGACAAACCCGAGCAGGAAGACCGTCTCATACCAGTGGGTGATCTCAATGAGGCCGAGTGAGGGGCCGGAGTATTCCGTAGTAACACCCTTTACAATCTCCTGGTGTGCATGGTGCGATGTCGAGATATCGAACGGTGATTTGCGCAGTTTGATCGTCAGCACATAGATAAAACCAAGGAAGATACCGGGCAGGAGAAGGATAACCGGTGTCGTTGTTGCAGCGATATCACTCACATTGAAGCTCTTTGTTGCAACATACATACCTACGGCGGTCAGGATCACCATTGGTTCATAGGCCATGATCTGGAGTAGTTCCCGCTCTGCCCCGACATAACTGTACGGGGAGTTGGCGGCAAACGCACCCAGCACGAGGAAGATCTGTGCAAGCGTCAGCGCGAATATGACGAGCAGCAGATCCCCGCTGGCAAAAAACAGGGCCCCGGTGAATATCATGAAGATGATGTAGCAGATCGCATAGAAGGTCTGCGTCTCATTCACTACGGTCTGCTCTTTTTCAAAGAGTTTGCCCACATCGTAGAAGGGCTGGAGGATGGAGGGGCCGACCCGGCCCTGCATACGTGCGGTAATTTTCCGGTCGATACCGGCAATCAGCCCACCGACTAAGGGAGCGACCAGGACAAAGACAATTCCCCATACAATATTGATCACAAGATCACCCCCCGCAATGCGGTTGCTGCAAACATAATACAGATGAGAGCCGAACAGAGCCAGATCCCTGCGGGCCTGAGTTTCGCTTCACCAAAATACTCGTGGAGATAGTAGTTGGAGAGCACCGTCTTTTTCTGGACGCCGAGGGAGCCGGAGAACCGCATATCAGTCGTGGTGGTCCTGCCACCCATGTAGGGAGAGACATGCTTGTGCTTCCTCTGGGGTATCAGGATACTCAACGGCATGATGACGAGCAGGAGGAGCATCAGGATCATGATGATGATGTTATCCTGCGAGAGCTGGGCCACGTGGCCATAATTCGCCATGAGGAAGGGTTCAAGAAGCTTTGTTGAGAGCAAGGGGAAGACCAGTGTCGTAATTAACGAAAGACCGGCAAGTGATGTGAGCGCCGTCCATTCACTGTGATCAACCTCACCTTCGATGTTCTTGCTGTCTGAAGTGACGGTAATGATCTTGCCCATCCATTTTGCCCAGAAGAAGAGCGTTATGGCGCTGCCAAAGGCAAGGATGATGACAAATACGAAACCGTAGGGCACATCAATGAACGCCTTGATGGCTGCCCATTTCGAGATGAGCATACCAAATGGTGCCAGGAACATGCCGGCAATACCAATCACCATCATGGCGGCGATCTTCGGCATCCGGACGATCAGTCCGTTCATGTCATCAATCTCGCGGCTCTTGATCCGGTGCTCAACCGTTCCGACAGAGAGGAAGAGCAGGGACTTGGAGATCGCGTGGAAGACAATCAGCAATATTGCCGCCCAGATCGCTTCGTAGGTCCCGATACCGGCACAGGCGACAACGAGACCGAGGTTTGCGATCGTGGAATACGCAAGCACCCGCTTGGCATTGCTCTGCGATACGGCAATGCCGGATGCAATGAGGAACGTGAGCGCTCCAATCATGGCAAGCACGTACCCGGTGAAAGTAGCCTGGAAGATGGGTGCAAGCCTGACGAGAATATAGACACCGGCTTTGACCATGGTGCTGGAGTGCAGGAGTGCCGAGACCGGGGTCGGTGCCACCATGGCCCCGACAAGCCATGAGGAGAACGGCAGTTGTGCTGCCTTGGTGAGACCGGCAAACCCGATGAGGGCGGCCGGGATGAGAGCAATGACTTTGCCGGAAGCGAGCAGCGTGTCGAGTCCCATGACGCCATTACCGAACATGGCGAGGTAGATGATCGCACCGGCAAAGGCAACCCCGCCAAGCAGGTTCATCCACAGCGCATTGAATGCGTTATTGGTTGCTTCCTCTGTCTTGGTGTACCCGATCAGCAAGAAGGAACAGAGGGTAGTAACTTCCCAGAAGAAGTAGACCCAGAGAATATTATTGGAGAAAACCAGTCCGAACATCGCGGCAATAAAGACGAACATGACAAAAAAGAACGTCGTGCGCTTGTCCGGCATCTCCGGGTGGTGCTCATGGAAGAACTTCATGTAGCCCAGGGAATACACGCAGATAAGACTGCCAATGATCCCGATGATGAGTGCCATGATATTGGAGAACTCATCAATGAACAGGTTGGATGATACTTCAACCGAATGAGCATAGACCAGCTCGAAGTAGAGCATCATTACCGACTGCACAAGGATGAGTGCTACGACAATGTACTTCTTGTGCACGATACCGAGATACAGGATGAAGACGGCAATCAGCATCTCGATTATGAACATGATAAGAGTTACCGGTTCTGACGGGATGGCAGATACCAGCAGGGCTCCCTTGTCATAGGTCGAAATCAACAGGTAGACACTGACAATACCAATAACCAGTGCGGATAGTTTGACAATCCAGGCACGTTCCATATCTTTTTTGGCAAAAAACATGAATACCGCGGTAATTAGCGGAAATAGGATGAGAAATAATAACAGCTGCGCAAGTTGCACCAGATACCCTCCTTCATTGAATATGAGAATTTATCATTATTAATCATAGTGAATTGTGCTTGGAAGGCACAGTACCAGAAAAGTTAATCCCCAAAATTCAGAAAATTGAGAAAAAAACCGGGCATCTTTCCTTAAGGTGCGATCCGGGAGGTGGTGCGGAGCCGGAATGAATAATAAAAGTTTAATGTTCCAAAAAAGCACTAATTATATCTTAGGATGGATTGTGGAAAAAATCGGGGATATCCCGGGAACCGTTGCACCATCCTTTGGTTCCTGTCTGGCAGACTACTGCCGATTCCAATTTATCATACCTGGTGTGTTACCCGGATCCTCTTTCGGGCGGTTCAGTCTCGTGCAGTCAATACGTTTCGGTTCCATCGGTCTGCAGGGTTCCTTCTGGCACAGCAGGGAGGTCATTGAATGATCGACTTTGTATTACTCATCGTAATTGCGATATGTATCATCGCTCTGGGACTTGCAGCAATCCTGACGCGTAATCTCCTCTCACAGGATGAGGGTACGCCCAAGATGCGTGAGGTCTCCGACGCGATCCGGGTGGGTGCAGAAGCATTCATCAAGCGCCAGTATTCGACTATCGCCGTGCTTGCCATCGTATCGGCAGTGGTGATCTTTGTAATTTATTATTTCACCAACCAACAGGCAATTGCACTCGCTACGGCAGCTGCTTTTATCGTCGGTGCAACCTGCAGCGCAGTTGCCGGCGTCGTTGCCATGTGGATTGCGGTGCGGACCAACATCCGCACAGCAGCAGCAGCCCAGACCAGCGACGGGAAGGCACTTGACTTCTCGTTCCGCGGCGGGGCCATCTCGGGTCTGATCATCACGTCGATGTCACTCCTTGGTGTCTCGCTGACGTATATCGCTCTCGGTGCAGACCCGCAGACAACTCCGTTCGTCATCATCGGGTTCGCGTTTGGTGCCTCGTTCGTGGCACTCTTCGCCCAGCTCGGTGGCGGTATCTACACGAAAGCCGCTGATGTCGGTGCAGACATTGTCGGCAAGATCGAGGCCGGTATCCCTGAAGATGATGTCCGGAACCCGGCCACTATTGCAGATCTCGTCGGCGACAATGTCGGGGACTGTGCAGGCCGTGGCGCTGACCTCTTCGAATCCACTGCAGCCGAGAACATCGGTGCAATGATCCTCGGTGTCGCGCTCTTCCCGATCTTCGGTGTCAACGGTATCCTCTTCCCCATCGTCATGTGTTCGCTCGGTCTCCTCGCGAGCATGATCGGTATCCTTTCCGTCAAGGGTGTCGATGGTGCCGATCCGATGGACGCCATGAACCGCGGATACTATATCACCGCCATAATATCAGCATTCTTCCTCGCTGGCGGAGTCTATTACCTCCTTGGTCCGTTCGTCACCGGTTGGATTTACTTCGTCCTTGCAGGTTTCATTGGTATTGCCCTTTCCGTAGCCTTCCTCAGGGTCACCCTCTACTATACCGACCACCACTACCGGCCGGTGCAGGATATCGCTGACGCATCTGAGACCGGTGCGGGAACCAACGTCATCATGGGATTCTCGGTAGGTCTCGAGACCACCGCGATTCCGGCAGTCCTTATCGGAGTATCCCTCCTCGCATCGTACTGGTGCGGGACCCAGACCGGTATCCCCCAGGGCGGCCTCTACGGCACTGCCGTTGCAACCATCGGTATGCTGATGGTCTGCGCCTACGTCCTTACCATGGACACCTTCGGCCCTATTGCCGACAATGCCGGGGGTATCGTCGAGATGAGCCAGGCCCCTGACGCAGTCAGGCACCGCATGGACAAGCTCGATGCAGCCGGCAACACAACAAAGGCACTTACCAAAGGGTATGCCATCGGCAGCGCATCCCTCGCGGTATTCCTGCTCTTCAATGCCTACATGGTCGACATTGCCAAGCTCACCGGCAAGGCATTCGATGTTGTCAACCTGGCAAACGTAAACGTCTTTGTCGGGGCACTCCTCGGAGCCATGCTCGTCTTCCTCTTTGCAAGCCTCGCCATCCGTGCAGTCTCGAAGACTGCGCAATATGTTATCGAAGAGGTCCGCATCCAGTTCCGGGACCCCGGTATCATGGCAGGAACCAAAAAGCCTGACTATGCCCGTGTCATTGATATCACGACCCAGGGTGCGCTGAAGAACATGATTCTTCCCGGCGCCCTGGTGATCCTGTTCCCCATTGTCATCGGTGTCACCATGAAGTACGAAGCCCTCGCCGGTTTCCTCATGGTAGCAACCATCACCGGTATCCTCATGGCACTCATTCTCAACAACAGCGGTGGTGCATGGGACAATGCCAAGAAATACATTGAAACCGGTGTCCATGGCGGCAAGAAGAGCGATGCTCACAAGGCAGCGGTCATCGGAGATACCGTCGGCGACCCGTTCAAGGACACCGCAGGCCCGTCACTCCACGTGCTCATCAAGCTCCTTGCAACCTTAACGCTCGTGCTTGCGCCACTCTTCATCTAACCTTTTTTTTATTTAATGAGGGGCTTCTCCCGAAAATAAAACGATCTTGATACCTTTCGGATGTCCTGATCCGTGGAATTTTACGATTCCGTCCAGATATCAGCAGGTGCGACAGGAAAAACTGCACGAGATCAGGAACGGCTTTCCGGTTTCAATTTGGGATTAATAATGCAGAAATAATTTAAAAAAGAGAGCGTACCGGTTGCCCGGTCGTCGAAAGTTATCTCGCTTCTTTCAAGTTGACACAGACATCATTGGAGATGCGGGTGTATCGCCTCGTGTTCTCATCAAACTGCTTCTTGCACCAGTTGCAGCAGAAGTAATATTTCACGTCTTTATGGGTGCTGGTAAATTTAGCATCCTCTTCATCAATTATCATCAGACAGACAGGATCGGCAGCCATGATATTTTACCTCGTTCGATTGTATTAGAATCGTACTTTTTCCTTTAAGTGTTATCGCTTTTTGTTCCCTGCGACCCCTTATAAGCGATCTGCGGGACAGTCATTTATTGTCCCGGGCCGGATACTACACATGGATCCGCAGGAACATATCCACATCATCAGTGCGGGCGAGAGTATCCATAAGACCTATCCTGCGGTTCTTACGGATCTCCGGACCGTCACGCACACGTTCATCTTTGCTGAAAAAGAGATTTATACCAACTCGACCCGGGATGACAACAAGAAACGGGCATGGAAATGCACCATCCGTGACGCGATCGATGAAGTAAATACCATCTCCCTCTCCCGAAAGATATCCTGTGTGCTGGTCCCAATCGACGCGACAACGTTTGACTCGATCCGCGATCCGGTTCTTGGAATCTTCAGCGAACATCCCGATGCCCGGTTCTCGTTCGATATCTCCGCTGGCTCAAAACGTCTCTCGATGGGTCTCTTCTCCATGTCACTCTGGGTAGAGGGCGATTCCTATTATGCATTCGGAAATTCCCCTTCCCGGAGAGTACCGGTCCCGTCCCTTCCCACAAGGAACCTGCCGGCCAATCCGCACTATCTCGTGATCCTCACCATCCTCTTCCGGGGACAGGAAAAGGGAAAAGAGGCAAGAACCCTGGTTCCGAAAGAGACACTCTTCAACGAGACCAAAGTCTGGAAGATCCCGGTCAGGGATCCTGACCAGGGGGGTGCCATGCAGGAACTCTCCCCATCGGCCTTCTCCCGGCTTATAACAGACCTGGTCCGGTGGAACCTTATCCGGGAGGAGAGCGATCCGGACAGTCAACTGGAAAAACTGTACTGTATCACCCCGGATGGCGAACTGGCATTATTCGTCTATTCAGCCCGCATGAAAAAACGGGGAGTTGCCAGCACACCCGGTCTCTCGTAGTTCCCGGACCGGCGGGGGCCGGACCAGACGGGTGAGATTTAAAAAAAGATAAAGACGGTATAAAAGCAGACGGTCTTTTAAAAAACGAGCGATTACTCCCCTTTAAGGGTTCGCTCATCCGCTTCAATCCATTTTTCCAGTTTCCGGATACCCTCTTCTATATCCCGGATATGGGCCTCGGTTTCTGCGAGTTGGGCATTTGCTGATGCTACCTTCTCGGGGATCTGGCAGGTTGCGAGGAATGTGCGTATATGGCCCCTGCCGATCTGGTAATTCTCAAGGGCAATCACCGCTTTCCGCATCCGATTGCTGCCGCGGGGACTTTCCTGATTTTGCCGATTCCCAGGCTGCGTCATGGGTCAGGCGGGTCTTTTGGATACTGTCAAAGCTGGTTTTTTTGTGCTTGGCAATCATCTCGTGCTTGAATTTTCCCAGTAAGTCACCGGCAATATTGAGCGTCTGGCCACGTTCCACCAGTTCATTGATCTTAGGGGCGGCAGATGAGAGCCGGGAGTGTTCCACCAGCTTCATAATTTCATCGAAATGCTCTTTTGACAGGGACTCAATTGATCCGTACTCAGCCTTCTGCTTCTCTTTGACTTCCCAGCAATGGACATTGAACTGCTTCCAGAGCAGATCCCGGTCACTCTGGGCAACCGGTTTCAGATCCTTGAATAACGTGGTGATCAGTTTTGCCTGGTTCCAGAAATCCTGGTACTTGGTGATGAGCGGCCGGTTCTCCTTTATCGGACCGGTTAATAATGATAGTTTCTTGATTTCCCGGTCCAGGTGTTCTGCATTTTTATGTGCGTTTATGAGCCAGGGATCATCTTGCGGTTTCATAGAAATTCTCTATGTTGACTCGCGATGGATCGACTTATTTGTTTCTGCCCGGTTTTAATACCCATCCGATCCATAACCCTGTTCAGGAACGATCATGAGTGTACGGATACTTGTTGCCTATGCAACACGGAACGGATCAACTGCGGAGATTGCCGAGGTGATCGGAAAGGAACTGAGAACCGCCGGATACCCGGTCGATGTTGCTGATATCAAGAGCATTTCCGCACTCGCGGGTTACACAGCAGTCGTAATTGGCGGACCGCTCTATATGGGGAGTGTCGATGGAGCAGTCGGGAAATTCATGGGGAAAAATCGCGAAGAACTCCAGAAACTGCCGGTCGCTGCTTTTGCTGTCGGGCTGGCACCGAAGAACCCGGATCCCAATGCCGTGGCGGTTGCAATGGCAGCACTGAAAAAATCTATCGAGCCGATCACCCCCTCAGCATCGATCCTGTTTGCCGGAAAACTTGATCCTGCGAAGGTAAACTTTGTGATGCGGAAGTTCCTGGAGATGGCAAAGATCCCTGCCGGTGATTTCCGGGACTGGAATCTCATCACTGCATGGGCACGCGAGCTTCCGGGGAAGATGGGGCTATCCCCCGCACCAAAGGATTAAGCCGCAGTCCGTTACAGGTTAATCCACAAATGTCCCCAACCATCCGTAAAGACTGCCCCTGCCCGAAAACAACGTGCAAACGGCATACATTATGCGATGAGTGCGAGGCTGCCCGGAGTGCAAAAGGTACGCTGCCTTTCTGTAAGCTGCCGGAATTATCACTCTGGGGAAAGATCCGGAAACTCTTCAGGGTGAGAAAGTAACGGGTTTTCGCATATAGCCTTCACGAACAAAAGGCAATGTCCCCAGAATATCCTCTTTTTCTCGAATCCTTTCAGATCATTCATCGCTGATTGAGTCTGCCCGTTTCTAATACCATTTTTGAATGGTAAAAAGAGGGCACCGGGGCCAAAATGGTTTTTGTTACTCGTTCTTTCTGAACAGTAGAGCCACGGCACCACAAATCCCAATGGCGGAGATTATGCTAACCAGCGCAACCGGTGACTTGGTTGGCTGGGGCCCTGGTGCCGTGGGGTTCGGCTGAGTGCCCGGGGTGAGGATTCCCGACACATCGGTGCTGCTGCCGGCTGCCACGTTCACCGATGACTGCCAGTCCTGAAACCCGTTCATCTTCAGTACGATGACGTGACTCCCTGGGTGACATCGGGAATGCTGATCGGGGTTATGCCCCGGTAGGCATTGTCAACTTGGATAGAGGCACCTGAGGGGCTTGACCTGACCGTAATCTGGCCGGTCGTGTCTGGCTGGGGGCCGGGTGCCGAGGGCGAAAGGGTTGCATGGATATCGTTGATGATGCCGTTCTGGACAGTAACGGTCTCAGTATAGGGCTGGTAATCCGGCAGGGTGATGCGGAGCGTGTAGGTTCCCAGGGTGAGCTGGTTGATGTCAAAAACCCCGACGGATGTCGGTGTTGATCCCTGGTAGTTGTTGTTCAGGAAGATTGCTGCGCCACCCGGAGTGGAGTCGATCTGGAGAGAGCCGACTCCGGGATTGGGTGCATACTCCACCAGTCCCTGGTTGGTCCGGTACACCTGCCCGGCGGTTATGATAACATCTGTTTTCATGTCCTCAAAACCGGCTTTCCTGAACGTCAGGGTATGGGGACCAGTGGAAATATCGCCAATGATCAGCGGAGTCTCACCGTAATACCGGTTGTCGATCCAGACATCCGCACCTGTGGGGCTGGAGTCAAGGTCAAGGGTCCCGGTCTGCGGCGTTTCCGGGTCCAGGGCCACCATGACCCCGGTTGTTACGCCGGGGCCGTTGGCATAGACGGTTCTCGATGAGAACTGGTAGCCATCCATGTAACCGGTGAGCGTATGGTAGCTGTTAGGGTCGGTTGCAAAGGTGATGGGGGCGTTGTTACAATTCCAGCCGTCAAGACAGACCCAGACACCGTTTGGCTGTGAATTTATCTCAAACCACGCGTTCTCTGCTGCTGCCGGGAGAATGCAGGCTGTGAGGCCGATGAGAAGGATCGCCGTAAGCACCAGCGAACGCGGATTTATGAAGTTCCGTGCCATGTCACCAGATAGCGCATGCTTTTATTAATAGTATTTGAACATCGCCGGAAACGGTTGAAGGGTGCAATTGGATGCATCCGGTTTACCACCGTTGTCATGCGGGAACTGCAATTACCGACAAGGTACACAACCACCCATTCCGGAAATACTTACGGGAAGAAATATTCACTATCCGTTCCTTCCAGCAGGCATTTATCATTCCGCCCCGGACAGAGATTATGGCCCGGCAAGAACACATCCATATCATCACCGCAGGGGAGAATATCTATTCAGCGTACGCTGCATCCCTGCGGGACAATCCGTCCATCACCCACACCTTCGTTTTTGCCGATATGGACCTCTATACCAACAGTGCCCACGACAGCGAAGCGATCCGGGCAGAGAAGGAACGGGCCCGGGTGGCAGTGAACATGGTCAAAACCCTTGCCGGATCGTTGAAGATCCCGGCATCGCTAATCTACGTCACCCCTCCGGCTGATGCGTCCGCCCGCGACGCGATCCTGAAGATCAAAAAAGAGCACCCGGACGCGGGCTTCTCGTTCGATCTCTCGGCGGGTTCGAAAGAGATAAGTATGGCCCTTTTCCTGCTCTCGCTCTGGGTGCACGGAGATGCCTATTACACGTTTGCCAACCGGAAGGGTGAAGCAGCCGGCGCAAAACTCGCAGTGCCAAGGACCTCTGCGGAGAGTGTCGCGGCAAACCCGAATTACTTCAAGATCCTCCAGACGCTCTACAATACCCCGGGGAAACAGGACCACCCGGTCCGGGTCGTTCCCCGCTCGTATCTCTTAAACCAGCTCTCGGGATTCTACATCCCGGTCCGGAAGAAGGGTGTGAAGGTTGCCGAGAACAAGATGGGCAAGACGGACCTGTATACCGGGAAGAAGGCGGTGCTCCATACGCTCAGCCAGGGGACCTGCTCCAGTTTCCTGAATACGCTTGCCGGATGGGAAATGATACAGGAATTACCCGGGGATTCGGTGAGTAACAAGAAGGAGAAATACTATGCCATCACCCCATCAGGGGCCCTCGCTTTGCAGCTCGCAGAGATCAAACCACGAAAACGTGAGTAAGATGTACATTTGATAATCAACTGTACTATTGACTATCAAATGAACAATTGACAAATACCCAGAAATCATGGGTGGCAAAGGCCAACCGTCACGATAAAAACGGATGGACCTATCTTCATATTGAAGGAACTCCGCAAGAACGGGGTTTTCAGCATGGTTATCTGATGTCGGGTGAGATCAAGCTTAAGGTATCTGGACGAGAAGTCACGGCTGTAGGTCAGCATGCCATTGATGCCTTAAAAACCAACAACTCTTTCAAGCAAATTGGCGTGTCTTTGCGAGACGAGCGCCCCTCCATCGAAACACTAGGCCGTGCTGCCGAACGGCTGACTGAGTTGGTGGGTGACATGGTCATCCC
>JBAXDE010000016.1:0-13961 GCA_037141115.1 Methanomicrobiales archaeon
ATATATTTGTGACCGGATTTATACCTTCCCCCACTTTTTCGAGAGGATACCAGTTCGCGGTGAAGCTGCTCTTCTTTGCCAAGCCTGCTATGGAGCTGCGTCTTTTCCCGCATCAGTGAACTGGTCCGGACCAGTCGGGGATGGGTTGAGAGAGTAGTTTCTGCAAGCCTGCATTTTTCATCACCGCAGGTCAGTTCCGTGCAGAGTTCCGCCATCATGGTGGAGAATGAATTTGAATCGGAAAAAACCTCGCGCTCCTCGCGGTTTTTTAAAGGAATCTCTCCTGCCTCGATCATCCGTTGTGCCACCGGGCAGGCAGCGGCTAATGCAGTGCCCAGGTCCGATGGAACCGGCATATCATGATTTGAGAGTATCTCAATCGCATGCCTGAGTGCAGTCACATCGGCAGTGCGATGCTGCTTTGCGGCTATATTTTCCGCTTTCCTGAAAACATGGGAGGCGGTCATAGACCGGGCGGCATAGTTCCGGGTAATCTCATTGCGGTTCTTCTCCAGCTCCGCAAGAGCAACCCTGCACTCTTCGATAGCGCAGCTTCCCTCAGTATCTGAAGCCAGCGCGGCCTCTTCCGTCTCAATTTCCCCTATGCGGCTGGTGATCTCGCTGATGCGGGCAGTAATGCGCCGCTCCTTCTCTCCGGACAGTTCCAGATCCTCTTTCATATCCCGCACGGACTGGTAAAGAGCATTCACTGCGTCAATTGCTGCTTTCTGCTTCTGGTATGTTGCGAGGGATGCTGTCAGGATATTCATCTCCCTTCCCATCGCATCGACCGACATCTTGACTGCTTTGATCTCTTCGGGAAAGACTGCCTGGAGATACCTGCCCTGGCCCCGGTTCCCGTTCAGGCTGGATTTTACGCATTCAACAGCATCCGTATAGAACGTTTCAATATCCTCAGAAAGGGGTTTTGCAAGGGCTGCATTCATTGCCTTGATGTATAAGGGAAGTGAATTTTTTGCAACGGACTTGAGTTTCGGATGAAGTGCGGGGTCATGCTCTGAGCCGGAAATACTATTGACAACGTGCTGCAGCTGGGCAGCCGAATTTCGTATGTTCTGCATCGGGGCCTTTGCGGCGCTCTCAAGTGTTGAGCGTGCCTGCTTTTCCCGATCATCAACCCATGCCGGAATTGTATCGAATGCAATAACTACAGGTACCGGTTTTTTCGGATTCATGAGATTTTTTATGAAATTGTACATTTATTTCACCCACTTTTATTTCTGACCTGTAATACCGTAGTCATAGCCTTAATCGGTGCCTGCTATCTGGCAGAGGCGTTGAGCACCATCGATCTCTTTGAGTACCTGGACAACGGCCGGAGGCAGGAGTTTTTTCCAGGGCTTGCCGGTAAGTATGCGTTCGCGGATTTTTGTCCCGCTGAGGGTATCGCGCTCATACATTGCCGGAGACTGTACTTTTACACCCGCTTCAGTAAAGAGACGGACTACCAGCGGATTTGAAGAGTAACAGAGATCGAACGGGGGGGTCATTGACCGGACATGGGCCACCCAGAGGGCATTGCGCTGGACATCTTCAATGGGAATCACGTAATAGGGGCACCCAAGAGATTCCAGTGCCCGGGTGATCATAAGTACACGTTCACCGGCAGTGAACGGATTGCTGACCTGGTGGGAGAGTTGAGCACTGCCGATCCCAATAATAATCTCGTCCACTTCCTCGGCAATACGTTCAAGCACCTCATGGTGCCCGTTGTGATACGGCTGGAACCGTCCGATATAAAATCCCCGTTTCATGGTTGCACTCCTTTCGCACCCGCACCCATATTTGCAATCCGCGCAGCAAAAGCGCCGGCCGTGAAACCGGCATCGATATTGACAACCGAAATAACCGAACATGACTGGAGCATGCTCGCAAGTGCAGCCCTGCCCTGGCCCATGTACCCGTAGCCCACGCTGACCGGTACGCCTATCACCGGTTTGTCGACCATCCCGGCAACGATTGAGGGGAGGGTCCCCTCACGTCCGGCACAGACAATAAAGACATGGGCATCCAGCAGTGGCTTTAAGGCCGGGAAGAGCCGGTGGATGCCGGCCGCACCGACATCATATGCTGTATGCACTATACACCCCATCTCCTCTGCAATGATCTTTGCCTCCTCTGCTACCCGGATATCCGATGTCCCTGCCGTGATGATAGCAACAATGCCGCCCGTTGACCGGGGAAGTTGCCCGTTCGAAACGACAAGTACGCGCCCGCTCTCCCGGTATTCCGTGGCAAGGTTCCGGCTCTTTGCAGAAGCCTGGATATGGGCAGCCTGTTCCGGGCTCACGCGCGTGATTACACACCGCCCGGATGCTTCTGCATGCCGTACGGCAATCTCTGACAGGTGCAGGGGATCTTTTCCCTCGGCAAGTACTACTTCGGGCATGCCGCACCGCACACCCCTGCCCAGGTCAATACAGGCAAAATCACCCACATGTTCGAGGCGGAGACCTTCAATCACCTGGGCTGCCTCATCAAGGGAAATATCTCCATTCTTATAGCGCGAGAGTATTTCCTGTACGGACTGGTTTGGCTGCATGGTTTTGACAATACAGATATGGATCGGCGTATAATAAGTTAGTTCATAAACATGTCCTATCTCATCTATGTTGCCATGTTCGGCGCTGCTGCGGTTCTCTTTCTCTGGCTGCGGGATGCACGGATCTTTTTCCGGACGGGTCTCCCCGGTTACCGGAAGGCGGCATATTATGGTGTCGGGTATGGAGCTCTTGCATCCCTTGGCGGGGCATTTACCCTCACGATGCCGGATTTTGAACTGCTGGGTCTTGGCCTGATCCTTGCGGCCATGTACCTGCAGGGCCGGATGGAGCGGGAGAAGGTCTGGGGAAATGAAGACACCTTCACCCGGTTCATAGGCAGTGTACCCAGACCCAGAGCGAATAAGAAATAACGCTGCAAACAAAAAGAGAATAAGGATTTTTACCATGCTCCAGAAACCGAGAGGAACGCGGGATTTTTTACCGGATGAGATGGAGGCGCGCCGCCATGTTGAAAAGAAACTGCGCGAAGTAGCGCGCTGCTTTGGATACCGGGAAGTCTGCACTCCCGAGTTTGAGGATCTCGAACTCTTCACGGCGCGTTCCGGGGATGGGATCATCGAAGAGATGTACGTCTTTGAGGACAAGGGCGGCAGGAAACTTGCCCTCCGCCCGGAGATCACTGCCGCAGTGATCCGGATGTACATCAACGAGGCCAAGGTAGCCCCAAAGCCCCTGCGCTGGTGTTATTTTGCCGACTGTTTCCGGTACGAGCGTCCCCAGAAGGGCCGGTACCGCCAGTTCTGGCAGTTCGGCGTTGAGCTCATTGGAGCGGATACGGCGGCAGCAGATGCCGAGACCATTATGCTGGCATCCGATATGCTCAACGCAACCGGTGTCACGTACGAGCTGAAAGTCGGTCACCTCTCGTTCATGAAGAATCTGGTGAAGGATCTCGATCCCGTAATGCAGCGGAAAGTCCGGGCGCACCTTGACAAGAAGGATTATGATGGGCTGAATGCAACGCTCGAATCCTTGAACCGGATGGATCTTGCCGCATCTCTTACCGCCCTTGTCAATACCCGTGACCTTACCGAGGCTTTCGAGATCGCCGGGGCGATCCCGGAGAAAGAGCGGTTCGAAAAGACCATTGGATCGCTCGATGCCTCCGGTGTAAGATACAGCCTCAACTTTGGCATTGCCCGGGGCCTGGATTACTATACCGGTATGGTCTTTGAAGGATTTGCCGAGAATCTCGGGGCCGAGAACCAGATTATGGGTGGGGGAACGTACCGCCTCGCCCATCTCTTTGGCGGCGACGATGTGGCCTCCTGCGGGTTTGCCATCGGGTTTGACCGGGTGATGGTCTCCCTTGGTGATTTCCAGCCCGTGTCGGTCCCCATCGTTGGACTCGTCTGCACAAGTGAAGGGCGCAACCGCGCTCTTGAAGTTGCAAAGGCATTGCGCAATGCGGGCATCCGCACCGAAATGGATCTCATGGAGCGCGGACTGGGGGCACAGCTCGCGCATGCTTCAAAGACCGCGAATTTCGCGATTGTGATCGGCCAGCGCGAGGCAGAGTCCGGGCAGGTTACCTTAAAAAACCTGACAACTGCCGAGCAGAAGACGGTCGATCTTGCAACAGCCGTTGCTGAGGTGAGAGCGTTTGGTCCTGGCTGACGAGCTCGCCAAGCAGCAGCGCAGCATCAGTGTCGCGGAATTCTTTGAGAAGAACAAACACCTGCTGGGATTTGATTCCCCCACGCGCGGGGTCATCACCACCATAAAGGAAGCGGTGGACAATGCGCTGGACGCCTGCGAAGAAGCACAGGTATTACCGGATATTTTTATCAGTATCAAGAAAGTTTCCGGTGAGATCTTCCGTATTATCGTTGAGGACAATGGCCCGGGAATCGTTCCTGCACAGGTACCGTACGTCTTTGGCAAACTGCTCTACGGGTCCCGTTTCCACCAGATCCGGCAGACGCGCGGGCAGCAGGGTATCGGGATCTCTGCCGCGGTGCTCTATGCGCAGCTGACCAGCGGAGTCCCGACGGTCGTGATCTCCCGGACTGGCCATAAGGAACCTGCGTACAAATTCGAGATCCAGATCAAGATCGAGACCAACGAGCCTGACATAGTATCGCAACAACCGATCGACTGGGACCGTACTCATGGCACCCGGGTGCAGATCGAGTTCAAGAGCACGATGTCGGCAAAGAAGAAACTGCTTGAGTATCTCAAGTATACTTCCATTGTGAACCCCCATGCCCGCTTCCGGGTGGAGCTGGACGATGATGCGTTCACGTTCGAGCGCGTGAGCCAGGAGATCCTCGCGTGCCCCATTGCTGTCAAGCCCCATCCGCATGGGATTGAGTTCGGGCAACTGAAACGGATGGCCCTTGCGAGTGACGAGAAACTTGCCGATTTCCTGATGGAACATTTCAGCCGCGTTGGAAAAAAGACTGCGCAGGATATGTGCGATAAGTCCGGCCTGAAAGCCACCGTAAAAGTAGCGGGACTTTCTGCGGATCAGCTCAAGGCGCTCCTTGCGGCCATGCAGGCAGTCCCGGTTCCTCCCCCGCTCACCGTCCAGTGCCTTTCACCCATTGGCGAGGAACTGATCCGGCGGGGGCTCGACAAGGAGTTCCAGATGGACTTTGTCGGGGCACGTACCCGTCCGGCTTCGGTCTTCTCGGGCCACTCATTCGTAGTTGAGGCGGCGATTGGGTACGGGGGCAAGTTGCCCTCAGAGGGCAATGCGATCATCCTCCGGTTTGCCAACCGGGTTCCGCTGATGTACCAGCAGGGTGCGTGCGCAATCACCCAGAGTGTTGCCAACGTGAACTGGAAACTCTACAACCTCTCCCAGCAGGGACTGCCTATGGGACCGGTGCTGATCCTGGTCCATGTTGCCTCCACCAACATCCCCTTCACCAGCGAAAGTAAGGATGCAATCGCGAGTATCCCGGAGATAGAGAAAGAGATTGTACTTGCCCTGCAGGACTTAGGCCGGGATCTCAAACTCTTTGTCTCGCGGCGCGACAAGAACAAGGTAGCCGAGGACCGTGCGCGGGCGGTCTGCGCAATTATTCCGGAGATTGCTGCAAAGGTGAGCGAGATTGTTGAAAAACCGCTCATTGACACCTCACCCATAGAAGGAAAACTGATGCGCAAGCTGATCGTGAAGAAGGGAACCGTTGATGGCCGGATCACGATCGAACTGAACAATTACACTGCCCACGAAGTTGATGTGTCGATTTACGAGATCTCGCAGGACGATGCAGCTGATGCTGAGCCAAAGGCAGCATTCGTGAGTGAGATGGATGGGCAGTTCACGAAAGTCTGGAAACTGATGATACCCTCCCAGACTGTCCAGCGTATAGTCTATACCGGGAAAGGCGGGGGACTGCTTGACATCCGGGGCATTGACGATAATAAGAAGATGGTGGTGGATCTCGATGTCTAAAGAGGAACTGGAAAAGAAGTCGATGGCGGCCCTGCTCCGGATCGCGAGCGGATGGTATGACCAGATGAAGGCCGGCGAGATCCCCTCCATCTCGCTACCCACGCGTACGAAATACAATATCGAGTACGATGATGCGAGCGAGGTCTGGAAATACGGCGACAAGGAGAGCATGCGCACCGCAGCCTCGGCCAAGAGTGCTACACACCTCCTGAAGATGGCGTACGTGATTGGGTTCATCAAACAGCAGCTCGAAGAGAACCGTTCGTCAACACTCAGGGAGATGTATTACATCTCGGAGGGCTGGAAGCGGGCAAAGTTCGGTGGGCAGGAAGAGAGCAATTTCCTCATCGAAGACCTTGAGATCATCTCGGAAGTCCCGCGTGAGGGGTTCCATCTCCATCCTGAAGAGAATGGTGCATCGATTTACGGGCCGATGCGGATCCGGGAAGAGACGCGACGGGGCATGAAGGCGATTCACTGCCAGGATGATGTGGGCCAGGCCGGGTATACGATCCCCAACAATGTCGAGAATATCGAGTTCGTAGACCATGATGCGAAGTTTGTGATTGCGCTCGAGACGGGTGGTATGTACGACCGGCTGATTGAGAACGGGTTTGATGAGGATCATAATGCGATCCTTGTTCATCTGAAGGGTCAGCCGGCACGATCCACCCGACGCATGCTCAACAAGATCAGTACGACCTGGAATCTTCCCGTGATGGTCTTTACGGATGGTGACCCGTGGTCATACCGTATCTTTGCCTCGGTTGCGTACGGTTCGATCAAGAGTGCGCATATGTCGGAACTGCTGGCAACGCCAAAGGCGCAGTTTTTAGGACTACAACCGAGCGATATCCGGGATTACAACCTGCCTTCCGACAAATTATCTGATAAGGATATTGAGGCGCTGCATGCGGAGCTCACCGATCCCCGGTTTGCTACGGAGTACTGGAAGAAACAGATTAATTTGCAGATCAGCCTGGGGCTGAAGTCTGAACAGCAGGCGTTTGCGGCCCGGGGGCTGGACTTTGTGACGAAGAAGTATCTGCCGGACCGGTTGACTGAGATGGGGATCATATAGGTTATTATGAGTACCGGGGTCTGTTATCCGGATAAGTATGCTGTTGAAGAAACGTTCCAGCTTCTCAAGGTACCGTGGGAATGGTATATTCCGGGCTGCCGGTACGATATCGTCATCTCACGCAAAGCAGATGTTTCAGAATTTATAGGAAATCTCCTTGATCTTGATGAAAATGATTTCTTCCGGGAAATCAGCGATCTGATCAATTCTGGTCGGGCACACCTTCATGAACCGGTATGCGATATCCTTCTTGATCAGGTCCGGCAGGAAATCAGGAAATACACGATCCTTGTGGAGATTCCCCCGCGACCCTGGGAACATCCCTACATGGTGGCACTCACACATGACGTGGATGTCACTTCCGTGAAGGAATGCCGTTTTCTCACCGTAGGGTATGCGGCTTACCAGTGTATCCGACAGGGAAATTTCCGTGCGGGTCTTCACCTGTTATGTGCCAGGTGCGAGATCGTAAACGATCCATGGGTGCTTTTTGAACGCTGGAAAACGTTTGAGGATCAACTGGGTGTCCGTTCGACCTTTTTCTTTGTGCCTCGAAAGAATGATCCGGGCATGCAGGCGCACCCGTACCGGGCGGTTGGATATAGAATTGACAGGGATATCCAGCACGGGTTGACGCGGGGAGGCTGGGAGATCGGTATTCACGGTATCGACAACTGGGTGGATGCTGAAACGGGAAAACAAGAGATGGCGGAAGTTGGCGGCGAGGCTGTTGGCAACCGGACTCATTGGCTTCTCTTTGACCGGAACAGCTGGAAAAAACTTGATGATGCTGGTTACACCTATGATACAACCTTCGGGTACAATGACGATGCCGGGTTCCGTGCGGGAACCCTGCAGGTTTACCATCCGGAGGGATGTTCAAAACTTCTGGAACTTCCCCTCAACATCCAGGATATCGGGCTCTTTGGGAATTTTTGTTGGGCACCTGTTGATAAGGGCTGGGAAAAAACACCCTGTCTTCACCTTGATGAAGATGCAGCTCATGAGTACTGTAATCATATCTTTGATTATGCCCGGAACTATGGCGGGGCGATCACGATACTCTGGCATTACGAGAACCTGACACCGCCCCGGGACTGGTCGGGGATGTATTCATATTTGGTAAAGAGGGCACTTGCCGATGGTGCATGGGTGACGACTGCGGGGAATGTGGTTGAGTGGTTTAGGGGACGGCGACAGGTTCGAATAACCTGTACGAATGAAAATGAGAAGCTTTCAATCCATACCGAGGGTAATTTACCCGACGGATCTTTGCCTCAGTTAATGCTGAGAATTCACATTCCTGACAATCGACACATAACAGTAAATACAGAATATCACAGACTAAAAGAATATATTGACATTAAACTGAACAAGAAGATTATTACGGTATCATTCTCATGATCCTGCAAAAATTTTTTCTTAAAATGAAAAGTGCCGGAGTGGCGGATTCATGGTTTATGCATACTTCCGTAATGCAATACTTAGTAAAAACCGGTCTCCTTTTTTTTAATTACTTTGCCCCAAAAACCCACCTCTGCCAACGGGTAAAGATCGGATCACTTGGAGAGGGAAATACAATCCATCCAACTGCAATAATTGACTATGACCGGGTTATTATTGGCGATTCCTGTAGTATTGAAAAAAATGTAGTCATTGAAAAAAATACCATTATCGGTAATCATGTAACCATCGGACAAGGTGTGGTTATAGGGTCTGAAGGTTTTGAGTTGCGAAGAATCGCGGGGGAAATCATCCCGGTTGCCCATCTTGGCGGGGTCATCATTCACGACAACGTACATATCGGTTCTTGTGTATGTATCGATAAAAGTTCTCTTGATGGGTTTACGGAAGTTGGTGAATCATCAACAATTTTATCGTACGTCCAAGTTGGTCACGGTATAAAGATTGGAAAGGATGTAACTGTATCGGAAGGGACTATGATCGGAGGATATGCAAGGATCGGAGATCGCGTCAAGATTGGAAAGCACTGTTCAATATCAGATGGTATCTCTTTGGATGAAGATATTATTATACCGGATTATACTGTTGTGACCCGTGATGTAAAAAGATCCTCTCACGACACCCCCCGGAGTTCGTGATATGGTATCACGGTTCAGCATCTCCATGCATTTAGAAGGATTTGTATGAAATTATCTGATATTCTTTCAAAAAAAAATAATATTATCCGGGATGGAATCTTTTCATCGATGGGTAATTTATTTTCACACTATCCGGATCAGATAGTATATGCGGTCCGGGAAAGTGATATAGCAAAAATCACGGGAAATGCATCCACATCCTGTGTGATCACAACCCCCTATTTGGCCTCCAGAATTCCTGACATGAAGGGTATTGTATCAGCACAGGATCCGCAATATACATATTATGCCATTCAGTCAGCGCTCAGTCAAAATCCAGAATTTGTCCTTGAACCATTTATCAACCAGATTTCACAATCAGCAAAAATCCATCCAAGTGCGGTCATCGCTTCAATCAGTGTAGCAATCGGGAAGGATGTAGTTATTGAAAAAAATGTAATCGTCAATGAACAGACAATCATTGACGAAGGATCCATTATCCGATCCAACAGTACAATCGGAAACATTCCATTACACCCGGGTGCTGCGATGAAGTGTCCCGTGATACAACCCTCTGGTGGGGTGCATCTCTGCCGAAATGTGGACATCCATGCAAATACCCGCATTGATCGCGCAATTTTCAAAGGATTCACGGAAATTGGGGAACAGACAAAAATCGATAATCTCAATACCATAGGGCCAGGTACCACAATCGGAAAAAAATGTCTGATCTGTGGCGGTGTTTCCATCAGGGAATCGGTGAAAATTGGGGATGATGCGTGGATTGGACCGAATGCCATTCTTGAAAATCAGATAATGATTGGGAATAATGTCTACATTACGATTGGATCCTCGGTCACCCGAGACATCGGTAATGATAAAGTTGTAAAAGATAATTATGCCCTTGATCGAAAACGATTCAGGAAGGTCATACGGGGCATGTGATTTCCGGATATGCTGTTAAGACAGCAAGATTCGCCAATTCCCTGAATATATGCGTATGAGATGCGTGTGAGGTTGAACAATTTATGCAGAATATTGGTATCGGTACGGATATTGTGGAAATCCAACGGTTTGAAAATCTAACTGACACGGTATTTTCCGCATTTTTAGCCAAAAATTTTACCCGGAACGAATTGGATTATTGCCTGTCAAAAAAGGACCCGGCCCCCCATCTGGCTGCACGGTTCGCTGGCAAGGAGGCGGTGATAAAAGCACTCTATAGTCTGAACATAACTCATCTTTTTTATCCATCCATTGAGATTCTGAACGATGACCTTGGTGTCCCATACGTCAGGATTAATACCGATAAAACCGAAAACTTAGTCATTAAAATAAGCTTGTCACACAGTGCAGAGATGGCACTGGCTTTTTGTATAATTATTCTGGAGTCCTGATATGGCATCATTCGACGAGGATACTATAAAAAATATTTTTTGCGAAGTTCTTGGAATATCTGTAATGGATGTGACAGATACCCTTGCATATAACTCCTGCATACAGTGGGATTCGCTGAAACATCTCCAGATGGTGGCTATGCTTGAAGAGACTTTTAAAATTGAGATTGACATGGATGATATTATTGCTATGGAAAATTACGCCCGGGTAAAGGAGATTCTCCGAAAATATCTCCAGTAACTCTATTATGAATTTCGCAGATTATCTCTTTGAAAAGGTCAGGGATCCAGATAAGGAGTGCATAATATCCCATGACGGCATCTTAACCTATCGTGATCTTTTAATCCGTATCGATAGTCTTTCTGCATATCTCGCAACAACAATCGGGACGGGAAACGAATGTCTTCTCCTGTCTGAAAATACTCCATTCTTCATTATTACGTACCTTGCGATCATCAAGAGCGGGAATATTGCCCTGTTGGTTGAGACAAGAATATCCGATTCGCAACTTGCAGCAATTTATCGCCAATGCACGATACGGGCCTCATTCGTCCAGAAAAAATTCCGGGCAAAAATTCACGGCGAGGACAATATATTTACCGAAGATGTACTTTCCGTACTCTCTCCGATATCCCCATTCACTAGTCGACCCGTGCAGGAAACCGATGTTGCAGTAGTGATTTTCACATCTGGCAGCACCGGCACAAAAAAAAGGGTCATGCTGACGCACAGGAATTTACGTTCCAATACCCGGTCGATTGTCCAGTACCTGGAGTTAAACCCCGATGATCGGATCTGTGCGACACTTCCGCTCTTTTACTGTTACGGCGCCTCACTGTTGCACACTCACCTCCGTATAGGAGGGAGCATCTTGCTCTCAAATAATATTTTTCTTGGGGGGGTTATCCGGGATATTAATACCCATTGCTGTACCGGGTTTGCCGGTGTCCCCAGCACGTATCAGATCCTGGTAAACAAAACACCATTCCTCAAAGAAATCTTCCCGACCCTGCGATACATGCAGCAGGCTGGCGGGCAGTTACCCAATAAATACATTCAGATGATTGCGGATGCATTCCCGGAAAAGAAGTTCTTTGTCATGTACGGGGCTACTGAAGCTACTGCCCGGCTCTCTTACCTTCCCCCGAATGAGATTCTCACAAAACTGGGGTCGATTGGCAGGGGAATTCCGGGGGTCACTCTGACGGTCTTAAACGAACGGGGAAACCCAGTACAAATCGGGGAAATCGGGGAAATCGTAGCTTCCGGTGATAATATCATGAAAGGATATTGTAACGATCCGGAAGGAACGGCAGAAGTGATAAAAAACGGGAGACTTTATACCGGCGATCTCGCTACTGTCGATTCCGAAGGGTATATCTTTATCCATGGGCGGGCAAAGAACATTATCAAATCTGGCGGGTACCGGATTTCCCCGAACGAGATCGAGGAGTTCATCTGCTCTCTGGACGGGGTACTGGGATGTGTTGTAGTGGGACAACCTGATGAAATAATGGGAGAAAGCATAATAGCGGTTGTCCAGTATACGGGTATCCTTCCTGAATCTGATCTTAAAGGGACAATCCTGAACCGGTGCAGGCAACAACTGCCCACCTATAAGGTTCCGGGCAGGCTCTTTTTTGTTCGGGAATTTCCGCTCAATGCATCCGACAAAGTGGATAAACCGGCACTTATCAAGTATATTGGAGAAGAACTAAATAAAAATTGCCGAGCAGGTCAATGATGCCACATAGTGCACGGGGGATATCTCATGGTTCCCAGTCCCGTGACGCAATCCTTCTTCAGGATCCGTACTCCCGTGATGATACGCAGAAATGTGGATCCCTTCTGCCCATCATCAAAGAACAACTCATAGCGGCGCGTCAGAACAACCGGCAGATTGATGCATTTTTTACCAAACAAAGTATCGATATCGATGCCCTGAACAATCTTGAAGATGTGCCGTATATCCCGGTCCAGATGTTCAAGCATTTCGATCTCAGGACCTGTCCGGAACAGGAGATAACAAAAGTTCTCCAGTCTAGCGGCACGACCGGCAGTACACCGAGCAGGATCCCGCTTGACAAATCCACAAGCATGAACCAGATCAAAGCCCTCAAAACCATCCTGTCGGATTATCTCGGGAAAAGCCGGAAGGTTTTTCTTGTTATTGATCACGAAGGGATCAACAGTCCATCACTTGCGTTTTCTGCACGAACTGCCGGTGTCCGGGGTTTAAGCATCTATGCAAAAAAAATCTTTTACCTCTTAAAAGAAGAAGATGGGAAACTGGTCCTGAACCTGCCGGTTATCCATGATATTATCGAGAATTATTCGCAGGAGGAGGTGTACGCGTTTGGGTTTACGTATATCATCTGGACCACATTCTTTAAGCAGATCCAAAAGGAAGATATACGATTCTCTTTCAAAGATTTCACGCTCTTCCATAGCGGGGGCTGGAAGAAGATGCAGAATCTTGCTGTTTCAAAAGAGCAGTTTTCTGAGTCGGTAGCATATATATTCGGTACACAACCCGGGACTATACTGGACTTTTACGGGATGGCAGAACAGACCGGGATAATATTTGTTGATTGCAGGGAAGGGAACAAGCATGTACCTGGTTTTTCCCAGGTAATTATCCGCGATCCCTTTACCCTTCAACCCTGTTCGACGGGCAAGCCCGGCCTGATTGAAGTGATGAGTATTCTTGCGGACAGCTATTATGATCAGGCACTCCTGACTGAAGACCTTGGTGTTCTTGTTGGTGTGGATGACTGCCCATGCGGGCGCAAAGGCCGGTATTTCCGGTTTGTGTCGCGGGTTGAGAAAGCAGAGGTTCGCGGATGCGGCGATACATTCCGGGAGTGAGATGATGATTACCTGTCACTTGGTAAACTGCAAGTTTGAAGAGCGGTTATGTCCTGATTTTGAAGAAATTGCACGGGACGTCAACAGGAACCGGGAAGTACTTGCAACAGTTCCACTAGGCGCCATTATAAAAATCCTTGATGTCCTCGGAAAAAAAGTTCTTCAGAATTCTGATATCAATACCGCTCCGGGAGTTAGTTATATCTCACTCTGGCTGCGCCGTGAAAACCTGGATAAGATCTGCAAGATTAATTATTCGAATAAACTGTATGTGGATGGTTTTTCTAAAAACGAACAAAATTTCCTTATGACCGCCCAGCCACGCGGTATCGTATGTCAGTGGATAGCAGCGAACATGCCTACGCTGGGATTCTTTTCGATGGTCCAACCAATTCTCTCAAAAAATGGCAGTATCGTTAAAATGCCCAAAGAGTATATCCCGCTTATCTCGTCCATTCTTCAGGAACTGCCAGATATTTCTCTTGAGTATGAGGGAAAGACCTACTCCGGTAAAACAATTCTCGGTACTATTTCCATTGTAT
>JBAXDE010000017.1:0-13398 GCA_037141115.1 Methanomicrobiales archaeon
ATCTTTCCCCGCCCGACTTCTTCTACGGTCTCTGCCATACCCTGCTCGTGTCCCCGGCCATGCGCAACGACAACGGAGATACGGGCCAGGGGAATATGCAGCCGGGCTGCCGCAACCTGTAAAGAAGAGACCCCGGGGATAACGGTGCCCGAAAGATACCCGAGACCGGCAAGCATCGGATCCCCGGTCGAGAGAACGACAACCTCTTCGGGCAACCGGTGCAGTGCCTTGAAATCATCGATGGTCCTCACTTCACATGCCGGTCCAATAAACGGCCGGGCGATCTCTATTGCCCGGTCAGAGCCATAGATGGTCTTTGCCATCGCGATCCCCCGGATCGCTTCCTCAGTGAGCATCCCCGGCCCGCATCCAACACCAATGATGATCATGGACTTTCTCCTCGTACGGCGCCGTTGCGATCCACAAGGACAACCTGAACGGACGGTCGTATTTTTTTAAACCCTGCAAGAGTTTCGTGCATTACCGGACGGAACAAGGGCGATGCAGCAAACTCTTCGACAGTAGCAAAACCCGTGCCATCAAGAATCTGCGGGTTGATATAACGGAGAATGAGGGCCGGCAACCCACAGAGGATCACATCCCCGGTTGCTGCATCGAGTGCCTCGCCAATCTTCCCGCCCACGAGAATCACATCATGATTGGGGTAGAGCAGGCGGGCATACCGGAGACCGATCCTCCCGGTCGTGATGACCGGGTTCTTTGCCGTGGCTACCTGGCCGCAGACCGATTCTTCCAGGTGATCGTCCCATGGCTCGACCAGCCCGGTAGTCCCGAGAATCGAGATACCCCCCAAAACCCCGACACGGGAGTTCAAGGTTTTTTTAGCAATCTCTGCTCCATGGGGGATATGGAGTTTTACGAGAACGCCGGAGAGTCCTGTTTCGTCCATTGCTTCTTTTATCGATTGCAGGATACAGTCCCGTGAAGGAGAACTGATGGCCGGCTCTCCTTTGCGGTAACGGGGGGTATCGCGGACAAAGCGGCCAATGCCTTCGCCATATTCTATCCCGAATCCTTCCGGTATCGCTGTTGCACTGGCGCACATGACAATGCCGGCAGTGACATCAGAAGGATAATCACCGGCATATTTTCTGCACTGGGATTTACCATTACGGGCTTCCACCGTCACTACAACAGTAAGCCCGCACGGGATGAGAAGAGAGACTGATGAGATGGTTTTTCCGGCAAGGGAGAGGACTGCCGCCTTGCAGGCAGTCGACGCGGTTGTGCCGGTGGTAAACCCGCGTTTGAGGATGGTTCCGGAAGACGTGAGGACACCGAGTCCCTGCTCTGCGAGCAGGAGATCTGCCGGAACCGTACATCGTTCCACCCATAGGCCGGGGTATTCAAAACCGGTGACCGGATCCCTCATTTCTTTGCGCCTTCAATAAAGATCGTGATGCACTCGTTGATGGCAGCAACCGCAACCGGTGTGCCGCCCCGGGTGCCAACATTAGATATTGACGGGATATCGATCGTCCGCAGGACTTCTTTTGATTCGGCTGCATTGACAAAGCCAACGGGCGTGCCAATGATCACTGCCGGGCGAACACCCTCTTTTACAAACTCGCAGAGCATGAGCAGGGCGGACGGGGCATTACCGATCACGACAATGGAACCGGGGAGCCGGTCTTTTAAGGCAAGGAACCCGGCAGAACTTCGGGTAATGCCTCGTTCCTTTACGATCTCTGCACCGTAATCGAGTGCACAGATTACTTCGCTCTTATGCCCTTTCTTCTGGATGCCAACCTGTACCATCCGGATATCCGTAATGATCGGTGCACCGGCTTCGAGTGCCCCGAGTGCGGCAGGAATCGGATCGTGCCCGAACCGGAGGAGGGGCGCCAGGGAGAAATCCCCAACAGCAATGGAGCAGCGCTGGCGGATGCGGTCTTCGGGAGTTGCATTCCCCACCATCTCGCGGGCGAGCATGCGGGATTTCTGTGAGATTGCATAGCCTTCCGGGGTATCGGCACCCGGATCAATATACGTATTTGCGGTGGTACCCGCGTGGTGTGATGATTCCTTTGACATTGTTACCCATCCTCCAGATCCTCGTCTCGCTGCCACCGATGATTACGGTCGTGTGCATATCGATGGCCGGCTCGTGTGTTTCGATCTCGCCCAGCGTAGTAATGATCGTCTCTTCATTCTCACGCAGTGCATTTTTTACAATGGCGATTGGTGTCCCGCTGTCGAGATGTTTTCGCGCATGCTCAACGGCAAGGGCAAAGTTGTGCGGCCGGCCCCGGCTCTTCGGGTTGTACAGGACAACCGGAATCCCGATCGAGAAGATTGCATCGAGTCGTTTCTCGATGATCTCGAGCGGGGTCAAGAGATCAGAGAGGCTGATCACGGCAAAATCACTGGATAGCGGGGAGCCGACCCGGGATGCAGCGGCATTTGCTGCCGTCACTCCCGGAATTATCTCAACTTCGATCTCTGCACCGGAATGTTCGAGCACTTCCAAGACGATACTTGCCATACCGTAGACCCCGGCATCGCCACCGGATACAATGGCAACCGCATGGGTTTTTGCAAGATCAATGGCCTGCTGGGCCCGGTCCACCTCTTTTCCCATGGAACTGCTGATAACGGTCTTGCCGTTGAGTAAAGGTTCAAGCGGTTCGAGATAGGTGTGGTGCCCGAGCACGTATTCTGCTCCCGCTATGACCTTTAAGGCCCTGGCTGTCATGTACTCCCGCTTGCCGGGGCCAAGACCCACGATGGCAAGACTTCCTTTCAATGGTTCAGCGTGCAATGGCAACCGTAACTCTCCCGTAAACTTTTTTGATCATAACAAGTGTCTTTCTCTTGGACGTTGCCAGGGCGCAGGGCTCGGCAACCCCGAGAAGACCTATCTTTGTGGCCCGCGAAGGACCTGTCCCGGCCTGTGCATTTATGGTATCGTCATCAAGGAATATTAAATTGCCAGAAAGTACTCCAACTGCTTCGACAAGACCGGTCTCGTTGAATTTTTTGGTTGTTGTGGCGTAGACCAGGACATCGCTTTCGGAAACTGCATTTTCTGCCAGGGCTGCTCGCACGGCATCAACCACTTCAGCAGACCCGACTCCTTTCCGGCAGCCAATCCCAACCGTGTAATCTCCTCGCTTTAAGAGAATGGAGACATCCGGGCCGGCGAGCACGATTGCAGGCCCCTGCACCGCATGAACCGGGATATCCGCGTTTAAGAGAGCGGCATTAACCTGCCGGGTTGAGTCACGGTTGAGGACTTCGGTGCCTGTTCTCTCCGCAAGAGTCTCAACAGAATCCCTTCCCCGGGATTCAGTGGCAGTGGTAATTACCGGCTGGATCCCCAGTCCCGCTAGTTCTTTTGCAAGTTCGTTGGCCCCATGATGGCCTCCCAGTACCGGTATTGCATACCGGCAATCCGGGCTCACGACAACTACTGCCGGATCCGTCCACTTGTCATCAAGAAGTGAAGCGATCTTCCGCACCACAATTCCCATCGACATGAGGGCAATGATCCGTCTGCGTTCCGCAAAGACCGTAGTAAAAATATCTGTGGTGTATTCCACCACGTCGGCCCCGAGAAATACCGCAATGCGGTCCGCATCGGGACGGGAGTACGGGAAGGTGATAACAACCGTATCGTTCATGAGTAGAGGTGCGATCGCTGGTAACCGGATTCAATTCCCATGACGGCTTTTCCGACAATGAGCAGGGCGGTTTTTGTGATACCGGCGGACTGTGCCTTCTGTGCAATGTCAGCAACGGTGCCGTAGATCACCTGCTGGTCAGGCCAGGATGCATGGAAGATCACCGCAGCGGGTGTATCTTTCGGGCAGGAGAGTTTTTCGGTGATAGCAAAGAAATGCTCGCTGCCCAGGAAGAAGGCAAAGGTGGCCGGGTACCGGGAAAGTTCGGCAATGTAATCGGTCTCAAGAGTCTTTCCTGCCGGGCGGGTGATGATGAGCGTTTCTGAGACACCCCTTGGGGTGAATTCGGTTGTGAGTGCTGCTGCTGCGGCAAAGACGGAAGAGACGCCGGGAACGATCCTGACCTCAATTTCGCTCTTTTTGAGTTCTGCTATCTGCTCTACGATTGAACCGTAGAGTGCCGGGTCTCCGGAATGTAGCCGGACTACTATTTGTCCCTTGAGCACCCGGTCGACCATGAGTGCAACCATGTCATCGAGATGCATACCCCAGCTGTCCACTTTCTCGGAAGCGGGGCTTGAGGCAACGAGAACCGGGTTGACCAGAGAGCCGGCATAGATCAGCACATCGGCCGTATCGAGCAGGCGTCTTCCCTTGACGGTGATCAGTTCCGGATCGCCAGGACCCGCCCCGACAAACCAGATAACCTTATCAGGATTATTTCCGGGCATACATCACGCTCATGTAATCGCTCTCTGCGGGAAGATCCTCGTTCCGGTACACTTTCATATCGGGAAAGAACATCCGCTCGACTAAGACAAAATCGGTGTACCCTTCCGAGCGCAGTTCAGCGGCTTTCTTCCGGGGTTTACGGACTTTGAGAAATATTCCGGCTTTGTCCACCGATCCATCTGACACAGAAAAACTGCTGTTGACGGGCACACCGGCTGCTGCGGCAAAGGCCGTGATGGAACTGATACCCGGTTCGGTCCGGAATTCGATGCCCGGATGGGTTTCGGCAATTACCGCACAGAGGCGCGAGAAGGTGGAGAAGAAGTTGGGATCGCCAAGAATCCCAAAGACCGCAAGGCCATTGTCGGCAACCGGCGCTATCTTTCCTGCATTTTCCACAAGACACCTGCGGATCTTTGTCTCGTCAGAGGTCATGGGAAAGTCGAGCATAACCGGTTCGCGATACGGAGCAACGAGATCCCGGGCAATTCTTCCCGGGACAAAAACGGTGTCGGCTTCTTTGAGCAGCCGGACTGCCCGGAGCGTGAGAAGGTCCGCATTTCCCGGGCCAAGACCGAGGCCTACGAGCATGCTGCACCCCGGGCTACAATGATATAGACAGGATCTATGGGTCTGAACATGATGCTGCCGGCAATATCGTGGGATCGTGAGACCTGCACATGGACAACTTCAGTAAATATGCCGAGATCCTTTAAGCTCGTTACCGCCCGTTCAAGGGTGCTCACCATGACTGCGTTGATCACGATCGTCCGCTTCACCTTCTTTGCAAGTAACGGGAGGATCTCTGTCAGGGACTGCGTTCCGCCAAGGAATGCGCAGTCGTACACATGATCATTTTTAAGAAAATCCAGAGCCCCCGTGCAGAAAAACTCAATGTTCTGCACTCCAGCAGTCTGTGCAGTCTCTGTTGCAAGCGAGACGGCCTCTGAACGTTTGTCGAGCGAGTATACTTTTTTTGCAGTCTTTGCTATTGCAACCGAGACCTTGGCGGTCCCGCATCCAATCTCAAGGACCGTATCAGTGCTCTGCAGTCCGAGTTTGAATATGGAGACTGCCATGATCTCGTCCTGGGTAGGGCCGCCGGCAAGTTTTGTCCCGTTCATCTGCACAAGTTTGGTTGCGTTAAGGTATTAAGGCTTGTTTTAACGAGAGAGGGGATACAGCACTGTTTTTTTATTAACCTGCGGAAGCAGTTTTATCAATCAATGTCATTGGCGATCTTCATCGGCGATCTAAAAGTATCAGCATATGTGCCCCGGAAAAACTATTTATTTGGAGTGAAAATATCCCATTATCGGCTCTGTTGAAACCCTAAAACACAAAAACAGTTGTTGCGCTTACTGGCACCAGGCATATCCTAACTCACCCCCGCACGGACATCACCCACTATTGCGATAGGTTTAAAAAAAACGTATTGAAAAACTGGACAGGGGGTCAAGGGGGTGCTCCCCTTGGGTTGCCTCCCCCTTTGGGGGAGAGAGGGGGTCACAATCATAACAGTTGGTAGAGAAAAAGCGAACAAGGAAAAAGGGTTTCAACAGAGCCCCATTATCTAAAAAACTCCAAATCCTCCCTCCAGTTCAGACTTTTCAAATATTTCCAGGTAGAAAAAAACAAACGTGCGGATTGGATTTTTTTAAAGAGATTTAAAAAAACGATCACCCCCCTGCAAACCAAATTTCCGGGATAAAAAAATCCCAAACACATTTCTCCTCCTCCGGTGCATATCTCTGGTTAAGGAATATCATGAAGCACGAGATCATAGGCAGCAACCTCCAGATGGTAAAGATTGACCTTGTAACAGGAGAAGGAATCTTTGCAGAGGCCGGGGCAATGGTAAATATGACCGGTTCGTTCCGGATGGAGAGCCAGCTCAAAGGGGGTATCATCTCCGGTCTCAAGCGCGCTGTTGTTGGCGAGAGTCTCTTTCTCACCCGTTTTGCCCCGGTGGATGAACCGGGTTTTGTCTCGTTTGCCGGGACAATGCCCGGAAAGATCTTTACCGTGGCAATATCCCCGGGAAAAGAGTTCATTTCCCAGAGGGAATCGTTTCTTGCCTGCGATGAAGGTGTGGAACTGGATATCGCTTTTACCGAAAAGATCCGGGCCGGACTGTTTGGGGGTCAGGGATTTATCCTCCAGCATATGAGTGGCAATGGCATGGTATTCCTGCACTGCTGCGGGGATATTATCGAGATGACATTAACGCCAGGAGAGGTAGTCAAAGTCCAGACCGGTCTTGTGGTGGGCTTTGATACGACTGTGGGTTACGATATTGCGCTGGCCGGTGGTATCGCAACCGCACTCTTTGGGGGGGAAGGGCTCTTTGTCACCACCTTAACCGGGCCGGGAAAGGTTGTCCTCCAGTCCATGAGCCTTGCAAAAATTGCTGCATCGCTCGTCCCGTTCCTGCCCAAACCGGAGATAAAAGTTAAACCGGTCTGATCTTCCCGGCTTTTTTTGGAGATGCCGTATCATTACCCACAGCCTTTTTCGCCCAGCCCAGTTTTTCTGTTAATGCTGCAGTTTCGTCTGTCGCCTTGCAGCCGGCAGTCCGGGGCTGGACAACAAGTGTGATCGCGTCCTTTAACATTATGTTCTTGCCCTTCTCCTTGCACAGGACACATTCACCATTGAAGCGCTGGAGCGCTTTTTCAAAGGCATCGAGAATCTTCTTCCGGCTTTTGAGATCGCTCTTTTTGAGTTTCATCAGGTGCTCGAAGATCGAGACATCGAGCAGTGTGCTTGCCATCCAGCCAATCTCGCAGGTATACCCGAAGATCCACGCGATATGAGAGTTTTTCGTTGTGGAGATGAAATCATCGATATTATTTCCCACGCTGCATGAACCGATCAGCACTCCTTCAATATTCGAATAGTTCGCGGCATTTTTCACTGCCTTGAACATTGCAGGGAGTTTCATGCCGGTCTTTGCCTTGAGTCCCCCGATACGCTTACCGGTCCCGTGCGCTGCCACGTACAGGAAGAGCCGGTCCTCGCGGGTGTTGGTCAGGTCGTCTTCAAGCGCCCGGCGAAACCCGACCTTTTCGTAAAAGTTCGCATAATAGATATTGAAGTCGCCCCGGAAATTTTCCAGGCCTTCCAAAAAGTGCAGAACCGAGGGGAGCTTGGGTTTCTGCTCCGGCGTCCACCAGAGTCCTTCAATGACCAGGAGTGCTGAACTCGACATCGCGATCACCCGTACCTGTTTATTTAATGAATCAAGAGCGCGCTGGCAGGATAAAGATTTGGCACAAAAAATGCAGTATCCCAATCTATTTATCTCCAGAAAAATGATGATTTTTTTACATTACGACCCGTGACAAGAGCACGGTGTCTTTCCCAAGGCTAAACCCATGACAAAAAAAGAGTCTGCTCCTGATTGCATATCCCCCGGCCCTGGACCGGATGCAACCGGGCCCCACACCCCAGAATCCCCTTCAGAATTCAACCGGAGCAACTCGCTTGAACGAATCATTGACCTGACCGATGAAATGGCCCACCTCAATGAGCTCATCCTGATGCATCTCGACAGTCAGGGAGGATTTACCACACCCGAAGCGTATTTTGCTACCGTGCAGCCGGTGCTTGACTTACTGGAAGTGGAGATCGGCGTCCGGTACCATCCCGGTATGACAATTACTGAAATCAAACTGGTGGTGCAGGACTGGATTGACTGCGAGATGGCTGAACTGCGCAGATCCCGGTAATCATCGGAATCGGACCCATAATCTAAAAAAATCCATTCCTTTTTTTCCATCTTTGGCTTTGCCCGTCTAAACGAATACGAGAAAACTGAGAAAAAAACCGATTTTAAAGAATAGTCCGGAAAAATCAGAGAAGGCCGGTAATCCAGGTCCACATATTCTGGATACCTGTTGAGATCACCACACCCGGATCGATTCCCAGCACGGGAAAGACAAAGATGAAGTAGAGTACTGTTCCAAGCAGACTGCCAAGATTGGTCAGTGCCGCGACAAGCACCACTTTGAAGAGAGGGATCTTTACCATATCCCCGAGAGATTCCGCATCATAGATCTTCCGGAAATCCGAGACCGGGGGTTTTCTTACCTTTGCCTCAACAAACGCAGCGATCCAGCCGGAATGCAGCATGGGGTTGAGTGATGTCATCCATGCAACACCAAAACTTGCAAGTGCCGTGTAGGGATGCCCTCCCGCAAGAAGTGTTCCGAGAGCCGCAAGCACGCCATGGATGATCACCCAGAAGACGAATGCATAGAGCAGCACACCCCACCCAACACCGGAAAACGCTATCGCCGCAAGCAGGAATGCAAACAGTGCAGTAACGGCAAACCCAAAAATCTTGGCCCACGGAAATGACCGGGGTTCCCGGGTGAGTGAATCAAAGGGCGGGAGGCTGGCCGGGTTGATCAGATAATTTTCAATGCCTTGCCGGTGACCTGCCCCGACTACGGCAAGGATGCGTCCTTCGGGACGCTGGACTTTGAGGATAACGAGCTGGTGAGCGATATAGGCGTCCCGTTCATCGATGAGGGCACGGGCCCCGTTTGGTGAGAACTTGCGGAACTCTGCCATGACCATATCGATCATATCCTGCTGCTTGAGCGATTCGATATCGATCTCCTGCCCATTGTCCACTTCAGCAATAGAGATGACGAGCGCCCAGATCATCTTCATCTTCTCGATAAAGCCCATCGCATTCCAGAACCGCAGAAGGGTGATTCTTATGTCCCGGTCAACAAGACCAATGGGAATACCCCGTTTCTCGGCTTCTTCGATCGCAGCTTTCATCTCAGCGCCGGGCTCGACACCCACATCAAAACCGATCTTGCGCTGGAGATACGCCATGAGCCACTGGACAAGAAGCGTATTGAAATTTTTTACTTCCAGGACATCGCTGACCGATGGGTCTCGACCCTGTTTTTTTAATGCAGAATAGCGTGACTGATCGAGTTCGATAGCCACAATGTCCGGCTTGTATTCATCGATAGCCAACCGCACTTCATCAACGCTTTCCTGTGAAACATGCGCTGTTCCGATTATTTTTATTTCGGCCATTAACCACCGTTATTCCTCTAATATTTGCGCTTGGGACTGATTAAGAATAGGTATAAAAAGAGCGCCCGGCTCAACGGCCAGTCCACCGGGCATAAAAACCCCGGGATTTCCCGCATACATGCTTGACCGGGGATAATTTATTAACGTAACTGGCCCGGAGAAGAATTGCCCCGAACGATTTTACTCTTAAAAAGGAGGTCTGGCAAAGAGGGATAATTTACCGGCTTCTGGCATTAATTCCGGAATGACCGTTCACTATCCGTCTCCTGGTCCTGGGAAGTGTTGCGCGTGTCGAGTTCGATCTCCCGGGCCACACCCAGGATGATGATGATGACCGGAACTATCTCGAGTCGTCCCAGCCACATCAGCAGGATAAAGATCCATTTGATTGCAACCGGGCTGGCAGCACTGATAAAACCGACCGTAAGCCCGACATTGCTCAATGCAGAGACCAGTTCAAAGACCACCTCTTCCAACCGGAAGGAGGTGATATACAGGTGAAGGGATACGATCGTTGCAATGAAGATGGTAATTGCATACATCACAATCACCAGCAGGTTTTTGGAGATTGCCAGTTCCGAGATCTCTTTTGAGAGTGTACGGCCGCCGGATTTCAGGGGAATGAGGACACGGCTGCTCACAAAGAACCGCCTGAACCACCATCTCACGCCATCATAGACAAGCATCACCCGGTTCACTTTTACCCCCCCGGCGGAACTGCCCATGGCCCCGCCAATGAACATCATCATGGTCACGACCGCGAGCGGAATAGCCGCCCAGAGGTGGGGAGTGGAATACTGGAGACCGCAGGTGCTCAGGCCGGAGACTGCGGTAAAGACACCCTGGCGAAATGCGGTTGCAAGGGGCAGGTTGCCAAAGATAAAGAGATCCAGTGACGTGACCAGGGAACCAATCAGGGCGATGAGCAGCAGGATCCTGACGGTTGAGTCCCGCAGCATATTGAGGATCTTTCCATGGTACAGGAAAAAAAAGACCTTGAACGGGATTGCTCCTGCCAGCATCACCGGGATCAGCAGGGCTTCAAGCAGCGGGTTGTTGTAATAGCCAAGTCCTCCGGCATGGACCGTGAAACCGCCGGTGGCTATCGCAACCATGACCAGATTGAGCGAATCCCAGAGGGGAATGCCGGCAAGCATGACAAGGCCGGTGAACGCAAAGGTCAGGACAAGGTAGATCATCCATACCCGCCGGCTGGATGAATCTGCCGCAGATACCAGTTCTTCTTCCCGGCCTTCGGCACGGTAGAGCCGGAAGAGCGAAGTGCGGGTCTTGCGGCGCAGGGAGATCCCAAAGACAATGATCCCGATGCCACCAATCCACTGGGTAAATGAGCGCCAGAAGAGGAGGGTTTTTGGCGTAGTGTCGAGGGTAGTTATCATGGTGAAGCCGGTCCCCGTCCACCCGGACATGGCTTCAAAAACACTGTCCACGTAGGTCATGTGCAAGCCGAAGACAAACGGGAGGGCACCGATAAGTGCGATGGCCAGCCACGAAAGGGCGACAGCAGCAATCGTGATCGAAGATGAGGGTTCGAGATCCTCACGATAAGGGATACGGGAGATCCCAAATCCCATAATAATAAAGACAAGCGGTGCGGTGGCCATCGGCAGGATAAGTGACCACTCGCGAAAGATGACGAGCACCAGGAACGGCAGGAGTGATACGACACCCAGGAACTCAAAGATCAGTCCCATGTCGTGCGCGATCATGGCGATATGCTCGATGCACTTCATCTGATAACCAAGGTGTTTGGGCGGTTATTAGTGTTATGGGTATCGTTTTTTCTTTAAAAAAATATCGTCACCGGCAGAGCGGACGGAGTTATTAATTCCCAGTCCCGACCAATAGGTATTCATCCATGATCCGGATTCGTGCAGACCAGTTTCCGTCAATCCTTCTCATCCTTCTCACCATCCTTGCCTTTGCCGTATTCTGGTCCATTATGGATATGGTGCTACTGGGGGCATCGTTAGCCATTGTGCTCATTCCGCTCCATAACCGGCTTTCCCGCCACATGAGACCTTGGATCTCTGCATGCATAATGACCCTGGGAGTGCTCGGGATTTTCCTGGCTTTGGGACTTATCACCCTCTCGATCTTTTCTGCAAATGCTACTGCCCTTGCCCAGATGTTTACCGTCATTGGTAACTGGATCAATAATCCCCTGACAAATCCCATTTCCTACGGGATCCCGTTAAGCAAGACAACCATCTCCGGTCTTCTCCTTGAAGGCACCGGCCTGTTTGTAGATTACCAGAAAACTCTCATCACCAACCTGCCAGTCATCCTCTTTAAGATGTTTGTCTTCTTCTTCACCCTCTTCATGCTCTTCTTACGCGGTGAAGAACTACGCTTAAAAATTATTGGCCATGTCCCTCCGGCATTAAAAAAATATGTGAACCGGCTTTCCGATGCAACCGGCGATACCCTGTACGCCATCTATTATGTCCAGATAGCCATTGCGGTTCTCACTTTCTTCATGGCAATTCCCGTCTTTTACCTGCTCGGGTACGGCGATATCATCTTTTATGCATTTTTTGCTGCATTCTGCGAACTCATTCCCGTTATCGGATCATCCGTTGCTTTCATCCTCATCGGTGCCTATGCCCAGGCAATCGGCGATACCCGGGGAGTATTGATCCTGTTCTTCCTCGGGTACCTGATCGTGTCACTTATTCCCGAGATCTATGTCCGGCCGGTACTGGTTGGCAGGAGAGTAAAGATCAATCCGGTGATCATGTTCATTGGTATTGTCGGCGGCCTTTTGACCATGGGACTTGCCGGCTTTGTACTGGGTCCGCTCATTATTGTGCTTCTCATCACCAGTTACCGCATGTATACTGAAGAGAAGAAGGAACGTAATGCACTGTCAATGGATCAGGACTGATCCTATGCAGTTCTTGTTGCCCGGAATGGTGGAAAGGAAAGCATTATACCCTATTTCCGACGACAGGTAATAAAGAATGGCGCACACCCGGTTTTCCCTGCAAGGAGTAGTCAAGTCAATGGGACTTGTATTTGGCGATATCGGGACCAGTCCCTTGTATGCGCTTACCGCAATTTTTTTATTTACCCCAAAAACTGCGGATAATATTCTGGGTATCCTCTCGCTGATCCTCTGGACAATGACTACCCTTGTCACGATCCAGTACACGTATCTCGCCATGCACCTGGGTAAGAAAGGTGAAGGGGGCACCATTGTGCTCAAGGAGATCCTGCTGCCGATGTTAAAATCCGGTAACCAGATTGCGCTCGTCTCCCTTCTTGCCATTGTGGGAATTGCCCTTTTCATTGGCGATGGCGTCATCACACCGGCCATCAGCATGCTCTCTGCGGTCGAAGGCATCACCCTTATTCCCGGTTATGAACAGACGCCCCAGATGATCCTCATGCTGATTGCAGGGATCATCGCAATCGGACTTTTTGCCATCCAGGCCAAGGGAAGCGAACGGGTGGCATGGGCATTCGGACCGGTTATGGTACTCTGGTTTATTGCACTCGCGGGAGCAGGCATCATAGCAATATTCTCAGCGCCCGAGGTCCTTTTGGCAATCAACCCGATGTTTGGTATCCATTACCTGACGTCCCACGGACTTGAAGGATTTTTAATCCTCTCTTCAGTCATACTCGTAGCTACCGGGGGCGAGGCACTGTACGCGGATATGGGACATCTGGGCCGGGAGCCGATCGTCAGCGCCTGGTATATCGTCTTTGTCGCACTCGCGCTCAATTATCTTGGACAGGGTGCCTTCCTGATTTCACACCCTGAGTCGAAAAATATTCTCTTTGAGATGATCTATTCGCAGTTCCAGATCCTGTACATACCGTTCCTGCTCCTAAGTATTGCAGCAACCATCATTGCATCACAGGCCATGATCTCCGGGATATTCTCCATTGTGTACCAGGGGATCACTACCCGCATTATGCCACTGTTGCGCAT